>JAUWOG010000737.1 GCA_030612305.1 Armatimonadota bacterium
TCAATTTCCCGCCGAGACGAAGAAGGTCGGCTTGTTTATTGACTTCGCGGGTGCGCCGGCTAACACCGAAATCAGCCTGGAGTGGTATCGCGCCGGCAAGATCATCTTCCGCCAATTGCTGCTTGTATCCGGTGACAAGCAAGTCATCACATTCCTGTACTCGGAGCGCCGCCCCTACCTGCGGGAAGGGGACTACGCGGTGGCAGTCCTGCAAAATGATCGGCTCGTTGCCCGCTTACCTTTTACGATCGAATAGCAAACAGGTAGACGGCGGAGGCCCGCCGCTCTGCGGCGCGGAGCAATCCATCTGCCGAGCGAAGCGCATACTTAGACATATGCCGGAACCGGGTATTGACCTGGCTCATCTGAGGCCTGGCCGGCTTATCCCTGTGCCGTAGGCCAAGGGAGGACGGTCGGCCCTTGGCGGTGCGAAGGGGCTTGCCGCCAGGGTCGAGGTGGCCTTCGATTGTACGCGCCGGCGTCCATAGCTACCCCTTCCCAGTTCTCCTCCTGTCTCTGGTACTGTACAGTCGTGCGAGACGATGTTATTGCGACTATGCAGCTAGCACGAGGAGGAAATGCGCCATCCCGCGAAGAATACTACACCCACCGAGCGGAATGACATGTTGGCAGGAGAGCCAGGCCGCATGGCTGAAACGACAAACAATCAAGGCCTGACAACGCAGGAGCCCTCCGAGGCCGATGTGGCGGCAGTCCTTGAGAAGCTGGATGTTTCGCCGGAGTCCAACCTCATCAGTGTGCTTCAGGAGGTGCAGGACTGCTTTGGCTACCTGCCGGCGCTGGCTCTGGCCGAAATCAGCCGGTGCACGAAGATCCCCCTCAGCCGCATCTACGGCGTGGTCAGCTTCTACGCGCAGTTCTATACCGAGCCGCACGGGCGCCACACCATCCGCTGTTGTCGGGGCACAGCCTGCCACGTCAAAGGTTCAGGGCGAGTGCTGCAGGCGGTCGAAGACGAGTTGGTGATTGGCGAGGGGGAGACGACACCGGACCTGATGTTCTATCTCGAAACCGTCGCCTGCCTGGGGACGTGCTTTCTCGCCCCCGTGATGATGATTGACAGCCAGTATTTCGGCGACCTCACACCCCAGCGTGTCCGGGACATCATTGAGAGTTATCGAATGAGCGAATGATGGAGCCAATGAGATCAATTGACGAATTTGCCAGGCTGTGTGCCACTCTGAGCTCCCGACCCAGGCCCGATACAGAGATCCGCGTGTGCTCCACGGGCTGTCGAGCTTTGGGGGCGCTTGAGGTATGCGAGGCCCTGGATGATCAAATTGCCAGCCGCGGCCTGGGTGAGCGTGTGCGGGTGGTGCGTGCGGGCTGCCATGGCCTGTGCGCCGGGGCGGTGGCGATGGTCATAGACCCTCAGGGCATCTTCTACCAGGGCGTTACACCCGACGATGTGCCTGAGATAATCGCGACTACCGTGGTCGGCGGCGCGATCATCGAACGGCTCTGTTATTCATCTGACGAGCAGGTTGTGTGGCGGCAGGAGGATATACCCTTCTACAAGAATCAGACCCGCCTGGTGCTGCGGAATTGCGGAGTGGTGGATCCGCGCAGTCTCGAGGACTGCCTCGCGCACGGGGCTTACAGCGCGCTCGCGCAGGTGCTCTCGGGAATGGCTGCGGAGGCGGTCATCAGCGAGGTGCTTGCGTCGGGCCTCCG
>JAUWOG010000163.1 GCA_030612305.1 Armatimonadota bacterium
TGCACCGGCTCGTCCGGCATCGGGCAGTGGCAGTAGTCTATCACCCAACCTCCCGCATCAACGGCTTGGTGCAACCGCTTGTACGGATCGTATGCCGAATAGAACGGCGGCGGATACTCCGTGTGCAGAGGCACGCGACAGAGTCGCATCAGGTCGCAGTCCGGCGTGTTGATATCGTCATAGATGGTCATGACCGCGTGGTATCCAGCTTCTTCGGCAACGGCCCGGCTCGCCGGATACGAGTCATTGTTCCCCGGCACGCAAAAGATGCTGAGGGGCAGCCCGATAGCAGCCTCCAGAGCCCCCTTCGCCTCCACCACCTCATACCGAGCATTGTCGTCACCGATGGCCGCGTGGGTCATCCCGTGACAGGAGACGCCCCAGCCCTCCTCATGCAGCATCTGCACTTCATCCCGCGACAGAATCATCCAGCCCTCACAGCTGCTCCCCCTGGCGCAGCGCGGTATGCCGACCTCGCGGCTGACGATACAGACATGCCCCGGCAGGCCGAACTGCCGGTGTATCGGCACCGCATGATCCAGCAGTGCCTGACATCCCTCGTCATAGGTAATCGAATAGACCCAGCGCTTGCCATCTTTCCATGCCATGAGCTTTGGCTCCCATCAGTTCCCGGGCAGGCGAACCTCAACCACCAGCCGACCGTCCTGCGGTTGGGCCTTCACGAGCGGGTAGGTCATCGGCATCGGGTCCTCGAGCCGCAGCAGGCCCAGACCGACGACCTTCTCGTCATGGTGCCCCTCCGGGTCCAGCGAGACAATGGCGCCCCGCTTCACCTCCAGCGTTGTCCCGTCCTCCCAGCGCAAGATGTTGCCTTCGCGTAGCGGATTACCGTAGCACCACCAGGACTGCTCGCCGTCTGTATGGCGTGTCAGAGTCACGCGGTCAGGACGGCGCAACAGCAGGGCCTGCCGGGTGAAGCCCGAATCCTCAGCACCCTTGCATGTCAACAGGGCCCGCCCGCCGTCGTCCTCGAGGGCGACGTCGCTCACGCGGGCCGGCGGATGGTGGCCGTCGTAGTGGTCGGCGTACACCGGTCGCCCGCCTGCGTGGATCACGACCGCCTTGCGCCGCATCCCCACCACGATGCCGCCGGGCTGATACGAAGCCCGCAGGTAAGCTTCATTGACCGAGGGGAAGTTGAAGGACAGGGGCGCGTCGGGCCCCACCTCCGCCGGCACCGTGGGGTCATACCACGCGTAGGCGTACCCACCCCAGTCGAACAGCATCCACTCGCCGTTGTCGGTGACGTAGCGGGTCTGCTGCACGCTGCCGACGGTCTTGTCCCAGAGGGCCAGATGTTGGTAGAGCGGGTTGCCATACATCCGGGCCAGGCCGAGCAGCACCGGCGAGTAGTAGTTCACCTGCCCGTAAGAAGGCTCCAGCACTACGGTCTCATGATCCTGATCGTGGCCGCCGGCTTTGATGGCGGCAACACTGGCCAGAGCCAGCCGGGCGTCCATCTTCTCGGCGAAGGGTGCAAAGAGATCCTCGCCGGTGACCCGCCGCAGGGCGTCCATGAAGGCGATACGGTACTGCATCGTGGAGGCCCAGAAGGTGGAGCCCTCCACCTGCGCCCCGTCGGCGGCCAGACCCACCGGCAAGAGATGCTCGCGGAACTTCGTCACCGTGGCCTGCAGCCATTGTTGCGCCGGGGTGTACTCCCCCAGCACCGCGAGGGCCGCCACGCCGAAGGACGCCCACTCGACAATGGCATGGGGGGTATGGAAGCCTGCACCGGCAATCGAGGGGGAGGTAAAATACTCGTCGTAGTACGCCTGGCCGATGCTGGTAATCGCCGTCCGCAGTTCCTCGCGTTCGCCCTCGCTGAGGCGGTCATAGAGCAGATCATAGCTCACGGCCAGGCCCTTAAGCAGGCGCGTCACTGCATAGGCCTTGCTCCCATCCGGCTGTCCGTCGGCCTCCCTGCGCCACACCCGACAGCACGCCAGCGCCCAGTCCACGGCCGCCTCCCCATGACGCTCATCGCCCCCGTAGCTGTAGGCGAAGGCCAGGTGCTCCATGACGGCCATGTCGTGCATCATGGCGTAGAAGCGGTCGTAGAGATTGGCGTGGATGGGGTCCGGCTTGACCGGGGCGATCCACTTCTGGCGGAGTGGGCGGGTCAGGCACCAGTCAGCCGATTCCATCATGTTGCTCCAGATGAGGGCGCGCGCGCCCTCTGTGCGCAGTTCGCGCAGCCGTACGAGCTCCTCCGCCGAGAAGTACAGTCGCGGATGCTCGCCCGACTTCTCTCCGCCATCTGCTGCCGACAGAGACGGCCTCATCATCAGTATCACCACTCCCACCAACACGCTCACAGATCGGTACATCTCAGTACTCGCTCTCTTGTCCTCGATCGTCGTCACATCCGCCCACCGGCGCCATCCTGATCTGAAAAGCGCCGACGCGGCCACCATACCCGGCAGCAACAGAGAAGCCTGACGCCGCGCACGGACGTCAGTTCTCTGCGAAGACGTCAGGGGCCGAAGACCTCCTCGATGACGCGCCCCGTCCAGCTTGCGGGGATCGGCAGGCCCACCGCCGCTGCGATCGTCGGTGCCGTGTCCTGTATCATGACCTGGCTGCCGATCTGATGGCCCGCGCGTATGCCCGGACCCCGGATGATCCAGGGGATCGTCATGTCCTCCGGCAGCTGCGACCCGTGGGTAGTGTCATGCCCGCCGTGGTCCGCAAGCAGCACGATGACGGTCTCACCCTCAATCTCCATACGCCTCAGCGCCGCCATCACCAGCCCCAGCTCCTCGTCACTGCGTGCGATGGTTCTCAGATAGCTCTCCGTCATCCACCCGAGTTCGTGGCCCAGGTCGGGGTAGGGCAGATGGACGAACATGAGGTCAGGGCTTTCCTCCTGCAGGACGGTCGCCGCGAGCATCCCCGTCGTCACTTCACCGTCTCGCCAATCCTCCTTGTACTCACAGATGTCGAGTGTTCCCGGGGCCGCAATCGGTACCAGCGGCTCCCACGTATGCACCATCGCAGTCTTCAGCCCCTGTTGCTTGTACAGGGCGAAAAGACTCGGAACCACGTACACATATTCCTCCGGCCACTCATTGGACTGGACGCCGTGTGTCTCAGGCTCCGTACCAAAGAACATCGAGCAGTGCGGCGGGAGTGTGACACTTGGCGAGACCGTGCGCGCGGTCCAACTATACGCGCCCCCTTGCCAGAGCGCGTCAATGTGCGGCGTATCCGCCTGCGCGAGACCATCCGGGCGGCAGCCGTCAAGCACTATCACCAGCCCCTTCAGCACGCCATCCACTCGCTCAGCTCCTTCGCACGCTCTCTGCAACCTTGTGCACGATGTCGGCCATGTCCTGGATATCCTGCTCGCTGAAGTACTGGTTCACGCCCAGGCATACCATCTCATTCAGCGCCCGCTCGGCCTCCGGACAGTAGCCCTGCTCGTAGGGCACATGATGCCCGCTGCCGAACTCGTCCGACTCGAAGGGAAATAGTGTCTCCCCGTAGATGTGCTTGTTCCGCAGCGCCTCATACATGAAGATCGGACATCCGATATAGCCGGCGGAGCAGTTGGCTCCCTCTGCTGTCACCGCCTCGGCGAAGCGTTCCTTGCTCATCCCGAGCTCCTCTTCATTGATGCGCAGGGGGAAATGCCAGTAGGTATGCAGTCCATCCGGCTGCGTTATCGGAGGCGTCAGACCGCTGATGCCCTGCAGCTTCCGGGTCAGCAGTTCGCCCGCCCAGTTGTACCCGGCCGTGATCCGGTCCAGCTTGCGCAACTGCGCGAGGCCCACGGCAGCAGTCAGCTCATTCATCCGGTAGCAGACGCCGAAGATCGGGTAGTCCCGCGCGCCCGCAGCCGAGTAGCTCGGCCAGCCCTTGTTGCCGAAGAGATGAATGCGCTCGCCAAGCTCGTCGTCATCGCTGATCGTCAGACCACCGTCGCCAGTCGTTATGTGCTTGCTCTGCTGCAGCGAGAACGCCCCGATATCGCCGATCGTCCCGCATCGGCGCCCCTTGTACATCGCCCCGTAGGCCTGCGAGGTGTCCTCGATTACGCGCACGTTGTGACGGCGCGCGATGGCCATGATTGCGTCCATGTCACAGGGATTGCCGAACAGGTGCACCGGGATGATGCCCGCTGTGCGATCCGTGATGCGCTCCTCTATCGAGGCGGGCGAGACGTTGTAGGTATCGGGGTCAATGTCGGCGAAAACCGGGATGCAGTTCTGCGCCAGTATCGCGATGATCGTGCCCATGTCTGTTATCGGAGCGGTGATGAACTCGTCACAAGGATTCGGGTTGAGGCCCCCGACGGCGACATGGAGCGCGGCCGTGCCCGATGTCGTCGCCGTGCAGTGGCCGACACCGTAATGGTGTGCAAAGGCGGCCTCCAACTGCGGCACCTTTTCCCCGCCGTACAAGCAGAGCCGCCTGGAGCGAATCACCTCCGTCACCAGCGCGAGTTCCTCTTCGCCGATGTCCTTGTGATACGGGAAAGGCTCACTCCGCAGCGGCGTACCACCGTCAATAGCCGGCTTCACATTGGCACCTCCTGGACAGAAAAAACGGGCGGCGCGCATAGGTCGCGACGCAGCCCGCAGATGTCAAGTCCTCTCGTTGTTGCGCTTAGAGTTCCGGCGCCTTCGACGCCGCAATAATCCGTTCCATGACCAGCAGGAGTTCCTCGAAGCTGAACGGTTTGGCATGATACCACGTGGCTCCGAGTTGCCACCCCCGCGCTTTCTCGGCATCGCGGTCGTGCGCCGTCAGTACCAGCACCGGGATATCCGCTTTCTCAGGATCCTTCTGCAAGGTCCGCAGCACATCCCAGCCATTCAGTCGCGGCATCGTGATGTCGAGGACTATCAGGTCAGGCCTGAACTCCTCGAGCCTCTCAAGCGCCTCGATCCCATCGTAGGCGGAATGGAAATCATACCCCGCCTCCGTCAAGTATATTTCGGCCGACCTCACCAGGTCCTTCTCGTCATCAACAAACAGTATGCTATGTCCCATGCTTGCCCACCTTATTGCGCCCCATCAGGCACTACATCTCGCCCGCGCAGAGCTATATGCCACACGATGATCCCAACAGCACTCCCCACATGCAGAATTCGCCCCATAACTCTATTATGTTTCCCTTGTATCCTCTGATTCCTTCTTTTTTTTCATCCCAACACTATTTTTCTCTGTCTCCGACACCCAATGATCCCGCCGCCGATCCCACACGAAGTTGCTCCCGGACATCCGCTTCCCGTATCCTTTGACCTCAGCCAGCACGGCAGCAACGTGCCCCGGATGGGTGATGTCGTCAGCTTCGTTGGTCACCATTGCCACGGTGATACTCGTCAGTTCGAAGCTCTCATGGTTCCCCGAACGGCTGAGAGTCTCGAAGCAGCCCGCCGCCAGATGTTCCTCCTCAAAGAACCGTTCCTTGCCGGCCTCGAAGGCCCTGACCACGTCATCAGCCACGGCCTTCGCCCCTGCAACCGTCGTCGTCAGGAAGAAATCATCTCCGCCGATGTGGGTGAGGAACCAGTGCGTCGGCTGATGCTTCGCGACGGTCTCCTCAATCAACTCCCTCACCCACAGAAGCATTTCATCCCCTCGCTGATAGCCATAAACGTCGTTGTACGGCTTAAAATTGTCCAGGTCGAACTGGACGACTGCCAGCGTTCCTCGTTGCGGCAGGCGGGTCGCGATCTCCCGCTGTAGCGCCGGACTGCCCGGAAGGCCAGTCAGCGGATTCACAGCCGCATATTCCCGCACTGTTCTCAGCACCATCCGCACTGCGGCCATGAGCTCCGCCGCCTCATTCCCCGCGACATACGCCTGCGCGGCCTCCGCCACCGCCTCATACGCCTCCGGCTCATTCGGGCCGCCGGCGACAACCACCGGAGTGTGCCGCATTCCGGCATC
>JAUWOG010000356.1 GCA_030612305.1 Armatimonadota bacterium
AAGAGAAGCGGTTGAAGTATTTTGCCATGGGGACGATTATGAGGCGCAGATAACAAGAGAAGCCAGGACGCGACTAATCAGGCACGCTCAGCTTGGTACGGAATGTGTCCGTGCGCGTCCCGTTAACGGTTTCATTGAGCATGCTCTGCTGGTGGCTGATGGTCTTGCCGCAGAGCTTGAACGGCGCAATCAACACCGTGCTCTTCTTCTCCGTCAACTTCGCCGACTTCAGCTTGGCCTCTATCTTGTGTTCGAAGCTGCCGGTCTGTCCCAGCAACTTCATAGGGCTGGCGAACCTCGTCAGGCGCGTCTTCTCCTCGCCGGCGCCCCGCTTGTAGTTCAGATGGTGCTCAAATATCGCCTGGCTGCCGCTCACCGCAAACGGCGCCGTGAAGTCTATCTTCTCAGTCTTCGAGCCGACCCCGTTCAGCAGCTTCCGCGTGCCGGCCAGAGACAGCTTCGCCGCGCCACCGGAAAGCGGCGCCGTCACGGTCCCGTCATACGTTCGGCCCCACTGCCCACCGCGCTTGTTTGCATCGCTGTCAGCCAGGTTCATGCTGAAAGCCCAGTCCTTGGCCACGTCTGACGACAGCGAGTATTGCGTCACCGTCGTCTTGTCGTCAGGTCCAAGGTCCTGCGCCTTGACGCTCGTCAGCCGCTTGAAGCCCAGCATCGTCGCCGAAGTGCCCCCGCCGAAGGCTTGCTGCAAGCCAAACGTGCGGACTTCGGTCGCATTGAGCATAGCGTCCGTGAGGTCTCTCGTGCCGCTCGTCTGAGACGTGAAGCTCAAGTGCGTCTTAGCAGACGGGGCCCACGTGATGCTTGACGTGGTTGTTTCCGTGAACCCGACCGCCAGTGGCAGATACTCATGCGCCACTGCCTTGCGCGAGAAATTGCGCGACAAGTCCAACCCCTTCAAAGCCTCAAACTCAAAGACGTATTTGTGCGGGTCGGGCGTGAAGCTCCCGCCCTCATCGGCACCGGCTACGCCCCGCATCAAGCGTCCATGCACGGACTGCAGCGAGTCCAGGAAAATGGGGTCCACCTCCTGCGCCTGCAGCGCAAGTGCGCACCCCAATAATCCGGCGATGACTGTCGCCAATCTCACTAGCCGCAACACAGTATGGCCTTCCTGCTTGCCACCCCACACACCAAACACACACAGTTCTGCCAGCTTTGCCAATCTAGCGCATACTTACTATAGTCCGTAGTGAGTCAATTGTCAAGCCCCGCGGCCCACTATTTTCCCCACTGCGCCCACACTCGCCAGGCCTCACTCCACCTGTCTTGTCCTTCGTCACGTGTCGGTTCTACCTTGAGCAAAATCCGTGCCCGCCCAAGGTGCCACCTGTCCCCGAAGATCATTTCCGCTCGACTACTCACTTCATGCGCCGACGGCCCGGCGCAGTGGCGGCAACGAGCCCGCCCGCCTCTGGTGCCGGATCAGCACCAAGCGCGAGATGTGATGCGGAAGAGAAAGCCTTGGCCCCCCTTGACAACCTTAGCGCAAGTCGTTATAATACCTGATAGCAATAGACTAAAGGGGCTTGTGCCCCTGATGTATAGGCAAACAAGCCCAAACACTCTTCAGGAGGTAGTCACTATGTCAATCATTCGTTGGCGACGCAGGCAGGACCTACCGAGCCTCTTCGAGCACATGAACGCAATGCTCGGAGACATCATACCTGAAGCCGTCGGCCCCACGCAACTCTGGCAGAGGGCCACCGGCGAAACGGGCGTCGCGGTGGACATGTACGAGACCGAGACCGAAGTCGTCCTCCGTGCCGAACTCCCCGGGGTCACCCGCGATTCCATCGAGGTCAACGCCGAGAAGGGCACCATCACCATCCGAGCCGAGGCGAAGAAGGAAGAGGAATGTGAGGAGGCGGGCTACTACCGCCGCGAACTCCGCTACGGTACGTTCACCCGCACAGTCCCGACCCCTACCGACATCAAGCCGGACGGCGTCTCGGCGAAGTTCGAGGACGGGATACTCACCATTCGCGCGCCGAAAGCCGAAGAAGAGCAGACCGGCCACCAGGTGGAAATCGAATAGCCATACGCCGCCAAGTCCTGCTCATTACCAGGAAGGCCACGGCAACTTGCCGTGGCCTTTCTCTTCGGCGCTACGCTCGCGGCCATACACGCCTCCCCGATCAGGGCTTCCGCGCTGTTCTCCGCTTGCCTTTCGCCTGACAGACCGGACAAAGATAGGTGCTCCGACCTGCCATCTTCACCCTGACTATTTTCCCGCGACATCCCTCAGTCCGGCACCACTCTCCCTCGCGGCCATAGACGCGCAGCACTTGCCGATAGCCGCCCCACTCCCCAAGAGCATTCTCGTAGCCGCCATCGGACAGTGTCGTCCCGCCATACTCAATTGCCTCCTGCAGGACCTCCCGTGTCACCCTCAGCAATGCCCTCATCTCCGCCGGAGTGACGCGTCTGGCCGGCGTCGCCGGGTGCAGGCCGGCGCGATGGAGTATCTCGCACACATAGATATTGCCGATCCCGGCGACATGGCGCTGGTCCAGCAGGAACTGCTTGATCCCGATGCCGTGAGACGCCGCCGCCTCGATCAGGTCTTCCGCGGTCAACTCCTCTGACAGCGCATCCGGGCCGATATTGCGCAGGAGCACGGCCTCGCCGAGGTGATCCAGCCCCAGCAACTCAAGCCTGCCGAAACGCCGCGCATCCACATAGAGTAGTTGCCGCCCGCTGCCCAGTTTCGCAACGAGATGCGTGTGCTTGGGGACCTGGGCCGTCCCCGGCACCAGCAGCAGACGCCCACTCATGCGCAGATGCACACCTATGCCGGTCCCGCCGTCCAGCTCCAGCCATAGCACCTTGCCGCGACGCCCGGTACCCACCACGCGCTCGCCGGTCACGGAAGCGACGAAATCATCCGCGTCGCCGCAGATGATATCGTTTCGCATCAGCACAATCTTCTCTATCGTGTCCTCGACGAGATACTTCTCCAAGCCCCGCCGGATCGTCTCTACTTCCGGAAGTTCCGGCATTACCTTTGCATTCTCACGCGAGGGCTCTCAACTCTCATCATCATCGTCATTGCGCGAAGGCGGGGCAAAAGGTAGCTGCGGCCGCGGTGGTTGCGGGCCGCTCTCACCGGCCTCCGAGCCTGACACATCCGGCTTCTCCAGGCCCTGCATCATCCGTTCGCTGTACCGGAAGCCTTCCTGGTTCGCTCGAATCCGCCGCACTGTGATAAGCACCAGGATCACCGGGCTCACGTAGTAAACGAGTATGTGATACCACAGCGGGTCATAGCCCAGGAATATGCGCGGCCACCACGCGACTATCATAAGCAGCATCACAACCCACTCTATCAACTCGCGCCGGCTCATGTTTCACACACCTGCCTCGCCACTCGGTTCTAACTGCCGGATGGCAACCAGCGCCTCATAGATACTCAGGCGGATGCAGTCGTCCACCGGCAGGTCCTCCAGCGGGCATGTCGGCGCCAGCAGCCCCGGATCAACCTCCCCCGTCGGCCAGTTGGGGTCCTCACCGGCCGCCGCCGAGCCCAGCCGCGCACGAAACGCCGCAATCGTCTTCAGCAGTGCCTCAGCCATCTCCTCCAGGTCATACCTCTCGAGCGCCACCGGGTTCAGCGTCGGGCTTTTCCGCCGAATGCGGTCGAGCCACGTATCCTCTGCCGGCGCCAGCAGATACCCCTGCGCTGTCAGCCCGATGCCCACATAGTTGCGCAGATCCGAATAGATGCTGCCGCGTTCCCAGAAGCTCATCTCCTGGCGCATCGCCTTGAGCGCATTCTCCAGCAGCTCATCCAGATTCACCCATCGCTCGTCCTCGACGAGCCCCTCCTCCCCGCTCCGCTCTGCCTTCTTCAGCCGCTTCCTGTAGATCATCTCGAACGCGATATTGAGGCTGTCGCACAAGGGGCCGCTCGCGAAGACCTCCGTCTGCCGCAGGCGCAATTCCCATGACTTATGCGGAAAGGGAGGCATGAAGCTCGCTTGCCTTGGCACCGGCTGGAACTTGACATGCCCTTTCGAGTATAGGTCAATCAGCGTGCAATAGACAATCTG
>JAUWOG010000680.1 GCA_030612305.1 Armatimonadota bacterium
CGTCAGCTCGAAATCTGCAATGCAGCGCTGAAGCTTCTTCCGGTGGAGTATCGGCGGAGCGTGAGCTGGCAGCGCATCGGGCGCATCGGCCCCGGGGCAAAGCGCGGTGCGGCGGCCTGGCTGAGACTGGCGTGGCTGAAGCTGCGGAACGGGACCATCTTCGAGGCCATCTGGCGGCGTCTGTATCACGCGAAGCTCCGGCGCGGGTCGGCGGTGTACGTGAAGGAGGCTGTTCCGCGGATAGTCGCCTCCGAGATGGCGGTAGATGATCCGACCGAGGCGGTGCGTTCGGCCGAGGTGCTGCCCGTGCTGGCGGAACGGTTTGACATCATCGAGCGAGTGCCCTACGGCGGCACAATCTTGATGCCGCTGCTTGATGACATCGCAGAGAACTTCGACGGAGACTCGGCCGCCGCCGCAGGCCTACTGGAGATGCTGTTCACGATTGAGGACACGTTGATGAGCTGCGGGGAGCTGCAGTCTGATTTCATGTACCTGGTGGCGCGGCCAAAGGGGACGAGTTGACCGGCCGCCATTCGCGTCGCCTGTTGCCCCGGTGTGGTCAAGGCACTCGCTGGAGGACGGGTGGATGCAGACGGGCCGTGTCGGGCTCTCGTGCGGACGCCGGGCCGCCACCCCAGACGCCGGCCGTGTTATCCAAGCGTCAATGGCCTTATTGCGGGGCCCTCCGCTGGGCTCCGCGAGGCCGGGTCGTTCCTCCGAGCTGACGCCTGCGGGAGATGCCCGGCACGACGCAGTAGGGATGAACTAGACCCCAGGGTCCAGGCTCCGCAATCTGGTGGTCCTGTCTGCGGGTGGCGCTAATGGTTATGAAGGTGACATAAGCTATCTTATGCGTATATGTGCCTGACTCCACTCCTCCAACACCACAACCCCGCCGCGATGAAGGCCCTGTCTCAGGTTCGTGCCCTCTCCTCCGCAAACAGAAGCCCCCGCACTTCTGGCTCACGGGGGCTTCATCACAACTCAACTGATTTCCCGTTCAGAACGCCGCCGAGACCGTCAATGAAGTCAGGCTGTCGAAGTCCAGGTCCTGCCATGAGACCGAGATCTGTGTCATTCCGAGGTTGTAGCCGGCCCCCAGCGTCACGTCCCCATCGGCGAGGCCGCCCCGCAAGGTCGCGCCGATGAGCACTGGGACCTTCCACTCCGCGCCGATGTTGAACTGCGTCTCGCCCTCATCGGTAATGTCCGCGATATCCGCCGCCACCAGCACACCGGCTGGCAGGTCCACGGACGCGCCCACATCGAGCGTCATCTGGAACTGATCCGTGATGTCCCTCGCTACCAGCCCGACCTTCAGGTCGCTGGCCGGCAGAGACTGCTTGAACATGACGCCGACATCACCAACGAACTCGTCGTTGGATCGGGAGCTTGCCTGCGCCGTCTGCGACCCGCCGGACGTGGTCACTTCGATGCGCCTGAGCGCCGCTCCCCAGCTCATTCCCCGCTGCCCGAAGGTCATGCCGTAGCCTGCACCCAGGTTCTCCCTCTCACTGTTGCCAACTTCCATCTTCCAGTACCCCAAGCCCCAGCCGGCTGTGCGGCCCTTGAGCCGCGCGGAGTAGTTGAGCCCCAGAGTGTCCGCGTCTGACCCCAGGTCAATTGTGCCAGAAACGTGGCTGGGAAGGGGCGACAGTGTGATAGGCGCGGGTTGCAGATAGGGAAGTCCGGCGGGATTCTGGGACCACGCCGCGGAGTCGTCGGCAACGCCTACCACGGCGTTGCCCATCGCCATAGACCTGGCGGTCTGTGCGAAAGCCGGCACAACGGCCACCGCCACTAGTGCAACGGCTATTGCCACCAGAAATGTGTTACGCATAGTACATCCTCCCTTGCTAGTTCTTACTCTCCGGGCGCTAGGGCCGAAGCCGCCTGACCCGGATTTGTCCTCCCGGCTGTCCTGCGTTCATAGACAGCCGACGTCACATTTTGTTGCGCTTGTCTCCTACGAGCTTCCTTCGCTCCGCATGCAGGTCCCGTCACGGCGGAGGCTGGAAGCTGGAGACGGCGAACGAC
>JAUWOG010000518.1 GCA_030612305.1 Armatimonadota bacterium
ATAATCTCCGAGACTGACTAGCGTGCCCACGGACACCGAAGCGGGGGTGCTGCCACCGCCGGGCACAACACCGTGGTCATTGACGAGCAGAACCAGTTCCATCGCAGCAGCGCCGCACAGCGCGAGTTCACCGAGATGGACGAGGTGGATGTGGAGGACTTCGACTGGGCGCGCAAGACCGTCAAGCACGGGAGCACGCTGACCGACGGGCAGTTGCGGCTCTTCGACACCGGCGGCCCCAACGGCCTCCAGGTCATCGAAGTTGACGGACATCGCGCCTACCCGCAGGAGGTCTGCCAGCTCTACCGGCGCACCATCTGCATGGTGAGAAGCTCCGGCGATGATGTCTATTTCGTTGATATCTTCCGCGTCCGAGGCGGCGCGACACACGACTGGATGCTCCACGGCCCGCTGCATCAGGACTACAAGACCGACGTCTCCCTGGACCTGGAAGCCCGCGAGCAGGAGGCGGGAGAGAAACTCCACGGATGGATCGAGAACCTCCAGTCAGTCACCACTGACGACCAGTGGAGTATCACCTTCACCGCTGAAACGGGCCAGAAGCTGCGCACCATCATGCTCGGCGCAGCGGATACCGAGGTCATCACCGGCCAGGCACCGGCAATGCGCCGCGAGGGAACCGCGACCTTCCTCGATGTCCGCCGCAAGGGCCCGGACAGCATCTTCGTCGCCATCCATGAGCCGTACACTGATGAGCCGCAGGTCAAGGAGGTTCTGCTCATGCCCCTTATCAACGCTGCGGAGATGGCGGTGGCAGTCAGCGTCGAGGTGGCCGGTCGCACCGATGTCTTCATGTCCACCCTCGACAGCGAGGGGAGCATCGCAGCTATCGGCTTCAAAGGGCACTTCGCGTACCTGTCCACCACGGACGGCAATGACATCACCGCCTACATGGTCAATTCGCAGCAGTTGACGTCAGATGAGGCGGTGAAGCTGACCGGCCTGCCGGCGTACGAGGGCAAGGTCCTCCGCAGCATGAGCACCACCCGTGGGGACGAAATCAACGCCTTCGTCACCGATGCGGAGATTCCGGCTGACAGCCGCCTGCGAGGGCGCTTGCTGCTGACCGAAGACGGGGACGGCTCGACGCGCGGCTTCTTCATTGAAACGGTCAAGCGCGGGGCCGGCGGCGAGAAGATCATCGTCATTGACCGCCTCCCCGGCATGACCATCGAAGACGGCTACGTGAAGCTGCAATACTTCCCCAACTGGGGTATTCCGGGGGAGTTGAGGTTCCGCATCGCCAACCGTTGTCGCTATCCGGAGGAGTAGGCCCTGCGAGAGGGCCCAAACAGGCGCATCAGGAGGCGTTATCTATGTCAGCACACGGTATCATGGTGGCAGTCATCATCGCGGGGATTCTCACCTCGGTGAATTGCTTCGGCGATGACGTTATCGCAGTGGCCGACGAGCCGCTGATGGACTGGTCGCCATGGGAGAAGTACCGGAGCACGGTCGCGCACCCGGTCGGCTACATCAATGCCGGCGACCTGGAGAATGCTCGCGAGAATATCAAGCGCTACGAATGGGCGCGGGCCTACGCAGAGGGCATTGAGAAAGCAGCCAAGGCTAACCTCGACCGCATCACCGATGAGTTCCTCGAAGAGATGATCGGGCAGCAGACGGTGCAGAGGTGCTACCAGTGCCCGGCCTGTCGCGACAAGGACCTGCCGCGACATCCGGGCGGGTCATGGACATGGTCGCTCGACGACCCGGACCACGTCAAGTGCCGGGTCTGCGGCACCGTCTTCCCCAATGACGAATACCCCGAGACGATTGTGCTGGAGTGCAAGTCGGAGGCCGGCAAGGGGCAGAAGTTCAGCTACTACGGCGGCGAGACCTTCAAGCAGTGGGGCTATGCTCACTACCGGCCCAGCTTCTCCGGCATGGTCGCCTACAACAAGGTCAACTGGTGCAAGAACAGGCTCAACAGCCTCTCGCGCGCCTACGCACTGACCGAGAAGCCCGAGTACGCGGAGGCGACGCGGAAGATTTTGCTCCGCTTCGCAGAGGTCTATCCCCGCTGGCTGCTCGTCTCCAACTACGGTGAGATCGCCGACATGGACCCGCACGTAGCGGCGCTGAATCTGGATCACCTGCCGGAAGATGAACTCGTCTATCCCCCGAACAAGCCGAACCGCCAGCTGTACGCAGGCTATTGGACAGCCTGCCGCGCCGGTGGCGGCGGCCAGGAGGGCTACTTCACCGCCACGGTTCTCGAGGCATACCAGTTGACCTGCAATGCTATGAAGCCGGACGGGACGCCGGTGTACACACAAGCCGAGCGCATCAAGATCGAGCGCGACCTCATCCTCGAGAGCTGTGCTCACCTCGTCGGAGAAAAGCGCATCAACAACAAATCCGTCGGGAATCGCATCGCCGTCGCCATGGTCGGCATGGCACTCGGGCACCCCGGCTTTGTCCGCTTCGGCCTCGAAGGCTGGAAGCTGACCATGGACGATTGGTTCCTTGAGGACGGCTGCACGCCGGAGTCGCCGGCGTATGCGATGATGTCGCTGCATGGGATATACCAGCTCGGCCAGGCGGTGCGAGGCTATTCGTATCCGCCGGGCTACAAAGATGAAGACGGCCGGCACATTTCCGACCTCAATCTCTATGAGGGCAAGTATAAGCTCGTCTGGCAGCGGATGTTCGAGGGTCTCCAGGGCAACCTCTTGTACCCGCCTTACGCGGATTCATATCGCAGCACCGGTCTGGGCAGCCGCTTTGCCGAACTGCTGGTCGCCAACTACCCGGACAATCCGCAGTACCTCGCGCTGCTGAAGGGCTACGCGGGCGATGACCTCGGCAAGTCAGACAGGGGCACCGCCATCTTCTTCCGCAAGCCCGGGCTCGAGGAAAAGGACAGCCCTCCGCTCCATTTCGAGAACAACTTCTTCCCGATTCTGTGCCTCGGCCAGATGCGCACCGGCGAGCATGGACGCAAGTCGCTGGCCCTGCTCAGTGCGAC
>JAUWOG010000230.1 GCA_030612305.1 Armatimonadota bacterium
CGTCAGAGAGGTCGGCAACGGTGGGGAGAGTGAGCTGGACGTTGCCGGTGGTCTGGAGGCTGTAGGCGGCGACCCCCGGGGCCTTCTGTGCCGACGCACCGGCAGCGGCGAGTGCCAGCAAGGCGCCTGCGGCGAGCAGTATCAAGACGACTCGCGTCTGTCTCATAAGGGGTACCCTCTCAGATGTCGGATTGTAGATGTCGGATTGCAGATATGCCACTGGGGAATTTGGTCATCCGCATGGCTATCTCCTGCTTGCGGGCGAACTTTTTTTTCAGCATCGGTTGGCCTGCTGAGTTGGAGACTGAGAGCTGGCGCCGCTCTCAGTTGGACCGCCCGCTCGCCTCCCCACTTCAAGGTCTTGCGGCGAACTTATTCATGACGCCAAAGCTTGCTTCGTCACAAGACATTCTTCGTCAAAACACACAGACCTGATACACAGGGATACGCCGACCTTGCGTACAACAACATAATAGGATAGAATAATGTAGAATAGTCAATACTTTGGAGTGGAGTACAGAACTGTCTGCAGAGGAAGTGTTCCGGATGACTTATCGGCTGATTGGGATTTCCATTTTGCTTGCAGTGCTTCTACTGGTTGCCGGATGCGGCGGAGGCGGAGAACAACAAGGCATCGCGGCAACCTCCCAAGCGGTTGCGCCTGCCTCGGTGGTGGGGCCCGCACAGGACAGCAGCCTGTTGGGAGACATGGACAATGACGGGGAACCCTCGGTTGGTGACGCGATAAGGATCCTGCGTATCGTAGTCGGCCTGGATCCCGATGACCCGTGCGCGGACGCGAACAAGAACGGGGGCACAGATGTCGGCGATGGCCGCAAGGTGCTGCGCTGCGTCGTTGGGCTGGATGATGGGCCGATAGGGGAATGTGGCCTTGATGCGCGGATCGTCGGGATCTGGCGCGCGACGGCGGCATGGGTAAATGGTGCGACGACTGCGGACATTGCCGGGGCATGGGGCTACAACGAGTTTGGGGATGCACTGCAGGTTGTGTTCCTCAACACGGGCCGGTGCAGCGACCAGGCCTACAACGACGGGGACCCGATAGCGAACGAAGCAGGTAGCTGGCTCACGAGCAACTGGAATGTGACCATAGACTGGGACGGCAGCGGGCGGCAGGTGTACGGGTATGAGTTCACAGACGCGGATGAAACCTGCTGGTTGACCTTTGCCATCGGGGGCGACGTGATTGAAATGCGGCTGGAGAAGCAGCAGTAACGCGGGGCGCGCGCTCCGAATGTGGAGGTCGTGCTGCGAGCGGGATGGGAAACGCCCTTGACATGTCCGGGCGTACGTGATAGAGTTTGCGGCCAAGTGAGTGACATGGACAGTACGCACATGACCGATAATTTGGCAGTTAGCTTCTGGGCTTGGTGCTGGCTCTAGGCGAGCCGGTTCTATCGAGCCCCGATTCATAAGATAGATAGAGGCCGTGGACCGGTTCGCCGAGAACTCACGGCCTTGTTTCGTCTCAGCTAGTTGAGGAATCGGCCGGAGCAGTACCACACAAGGCCGTGGGCGGGAAGCAACTGCCGACGGCCTTTTTGCAGGTCCATGCTGGAGACCCGGGCCATGAGAGACAAGTCGGAGTTGCTTTTCGCGTCACGGCGGTGAAGGGAGAAATGCGGCATGTACACGCCGACGCTGGAGGATTTCCTGGAGAAGGCAAAGCGCGGCAATCTTATCCCGGTCTATCGGGAGCTGGTCGCCGACATTGACACACCCGTATCCGCCTACCTGAAGCTGAGCGGTGTAGGCAACGGACATTCGTTTCTGCTCGAGAGCGTCGCCGGCAACGAAAACGTGGCGCGATACTCGTATCTGGGCTGCTCCCCGTACCAGACACTGGCTTCGCGCGGCAGCGAGGTCATCCTCACCACCGGCGGCTCGGAAGAGACAATAGAACTCCGCGACGGACAAGACCCTCTGCATGTCATCAAGGACCTGATGTCGCGGTACGAGTTCGTGCCCCCTGAGACGCCGGCCCGCTTCCACGGAGGTGCCGTGGGCTACCTGAG
Source organism: Armatimonadota bacterium (assembly GCA_030612305.1). GTDB lineage: Bacteria > Armatimonadota > Zipacnadia > Zipacnadales > UBA11051 > UBA11051. Next base: position 2,037 of record JAUWOG010000230.1, read on the forward strand.
CTACGACATGGTCCGCTTCTTTGAGGAGGTGCCCGACGAGAATCCCGACGACCTTGATCTGCCGGAATGCCAGTTCATGTTCACTGACACGCTGGTGATCTTTGACCACGTGATGAACAGAATGGGCATCGTAGCCAATGCGCATGTCACCGGTGATCCACAGGCGGCGTATTGGGAGGCCGTCGAGCGAATTGACCGGCTCGTGGAGGCGCTGGAACTTCCACTTCCCGAGCAGCGGCGACGGCAATATCCGCCACGCATTCCCGATGACCCGTCGGCGTTGAAATCCACGATGACAAGAGGCCAGCACCGCGAGGCGGTATTGAAGGCCAAGGAATACATTGGGGCGGGAGACGTTATCCAGGTGGTCATCTCGCACCGTCTGTCAGCGGAACTGCCGGTGGCACCGTTTGACCTGTACCGGGCGCTGCGGGCGATCAATCCCTCGCCATACATGTACTACCTGAGTTTCGGTGATACGAAGGTGATTGGAGCCTCGCCGGAGTTGCTGGTGCGTGAAGAGCGCGGGGCAGTCGTGACGCGGCCGATAGCAGGCACGCGACGTCGCGGGGCAAACGAGGCGGAGGACCGGGCGCTGGCCGAGGAACTCCTTGCCGACGAGAAGGAGCGGGCCGAGCATATCATGCTAGTTGATCTGCACCGCAACGACATCGGCCGCGTGTGCAGGCCGGGGACCGTTGGCGTGGACCAGTTTATGGATGTCGAGCAGTACAGCCACGTGATGCACAGCGTCAGCAAGGTCATCGGGGAGCTGGCGGACGGCGACGACCAGTACGACGCGCTGCGCTCGCTGTTCCCGGCGGGGACTGTGAGCGGCGCTCCGAAGATCCGGGCCATGGAGAGCATCGAGGAACTCGAGCCGGTGCGGCGGGGACCGTACGCCGGCATCATCGGCTACTTCGGCTTCTCCGGGAGCATGGATACGTGCATTACGCTGCGGACTATCATCGGCAGGAACGGCACGTACTACTTCCAGGCAGGCGGCGGGATAGTCGCCGATTCGGACCCCGACAAGGAGTATGAGGAAACGCTGCTGAAGATCGGAGCGCTGCTGGACGCGGCGCGGCTCGCGGAGAGAGGCTTCGTCTGATGTGCCGGCGGCGTCGCGCGTGCCGGGACGATAACTCGGTGGAGGTGGCAAGATGATCAAGCTGATAGACAACTACGATTCGTTCACCTACAACCTGTACCAATACCTGTGCGAGCTCGGTGCCGAGATAGACCGCGCCAGGGACGTGCACCGCAATGACAAGGTAACGGTTGATGAGGTCATGGCGGCGGAACCCGAAGGCATCGTGATGTCGCCGGGGCCATGCACTCCTGACGAGGCCGGCATCTGCTGCGAGCTCATCGAGGCGGCGGCAGGCAAGATCCCGATGCTCGGCGTGTGCCTCGGGCATCAGTGCATCGGGCAGGTTTTCGGCGGTGACATAGTGCGCGCGCCACGGCTCATGCACGGCAAAACCTCCGAAATTTTCCACACGGGTGTCGGCGTCTTCGAGGGCCTTCCGAGTCCCTTCACCGCCGTGCGCTACCACTCGCTGGTAATCGAGCCGAGCACGATGCCCGCGTGTCTCGAACTGACGGCATATACAGCCATGGACGAGATCATGGGCGTGCGCCACCGGGAGTATGTCATCGAAGGTGTGCAGTTCCATCCGGAATCGGTCATGACCGAAAACGGAAAACAGTTGCTCGCGAACTTCCTGCAAATGGCGGGAATCGAAGTGAACCAGGCGGCGCTCGAGGACTCGGGCGGGGGTGAGCAATGATGCTGAAGGAGACACTGAAGCGGCTCGTGGAGGGCCACGAGATAACCGGCGAAGACGCCGAAGCAGCGATGCGTCTGATAATGTCCGGACAAGCCTCCGAGGCCGAGATCGGAGCGTTCCTGGTCGCGATGCGCATCCGCGGTGAAGCGCCTGAGCATATCGAAGGGTTTGCCAGGGTCATGCGCGAGGCCTGCATCCCGATAAGTGCGCGGACCCCGGACCTGGTTGATACATGCGGGACCGGCGGAGACACGATTGACACCTTCAACATCTCGACGGCGGCGGCGCTGGTGGCTACAGGTGCAGGAGTGAAGATCGCCAAGCATGGAAACCGCTCGGTATCGAGCAGTTGTGGGAGCGCGGATGTCCTCGCGGCACTCGGTGTGGACATCAACCAGTCACCCGAGCAGGTGGCACACTCGATTGACGAGTACGGGCTCGGGTTTCTCTTCGCACCGAATCTGCACCCGGCGATGAAGCATGCAATCGGGCCGCGGCGGGCTCTCGGCATACGAACGGTCTTCAACATTCTCGGACCGCTGACGAATCCGGCGGGAGCCTCGCGGCAGTTGCTGGGCGTCTTCGCACCGGAGTTGACCGAGACGCTCGCCCAGACGCTGCACCGTCTCGGCTCCGTTCATGCTCTGGTCGTTCACGGCATGGACGGGCTCGATGAGCTGTCAACGCTGGGTACGACGCGGGTGACGGAACTGCTCGACGGGAGGGTTCATACCTACGAGCTGGATCCGGAGCGTTTCGGCCTCACGCGGGCGAGCGCGAAGGACATCGCCGGCGGGGATCCCGAAACCAGCGCTGCGATAATGATGGAGATACTGGATGGCGCGGAGGGGCCGCGTCGGGATATTGTGCTCTACAACGCGGCGGCAGCGATATATGTCGGAGGTAAGGCCGAGGGGATCGCCGAGGGTATCGCCATGGCCGTCGAGAGCATAGACAGCGGCGCGGCGCGAAGCGTGCTGGAGAACCTGCGCCGAGTTGGCGCGGACCATACCACGGAGGCCGAGTGAGATGTCGTTGCTCACGGAGATGGTGCGCAGCAAGGAGCGGCGTCTGAGCCACGTGATAACGGCGCGGTCGGCCGCCTTGGTCAGGGAGCAAGCTGACGACGCCCCAACGCCGAGGGATCTCATCGAGGCGCTGCGTGCTGAGACGGTCCAGATCATCGCCGAAATCAAGCGGTCGAGCCCGTCGCAGGGCGATATCAACGCGGACCTCGACGTGGCAGACCTCGTACGGGAGTACG
>JAUWOG010000008.1 GCA_030612305.1 Armatimonadota bacterium
AATAGACCCACAGTATCATCAGGCCCACCATGGCCTCGCACGGGTCTGCGTTGTACGAGGCGATCTCGACGGGGCCATCGCCAAGTCCAAAGACGCCCTCAAAATCCACGACGACTTCATGGTGTACTCGACCCTTGGGCGTGCGCTTCAGGACCAAGGCAAAACTGAAGAAGCCCGTGCGGCGTACAGGCAAACCGGTCAAATCGTGCCCAAGTTCAGCCGCGCAGGTGTGAGTCTGGGTAATCTGCTGGCTGATGAGGGCAGGATGGATGAGGCCATCGCGGCATACGAGCAAGCCATCGAAGCCTGGGACGAATACGCCGAAGCTCACTACCGACTGGCCGAGGCCTACTACAAACTCAAACGCTATGAGGAAGCCAGGAAGGAAGCCGAGAAGACAGTCGAGCTCGATCCGGAGCACAACGAGGTCTATCCGCTTATTGATCGTCTCAAAGAAAAAGGTTACTGAGGGCCGGGCGCAGAAGACATCCTCTCTCGGATAATCGAAGCATAGGAACAAGCAGGAAGTCTTAGCAGCAGAGCGCGTTCCGAACAGGAGGCAAGGACATGAAACCCGTGCTATGGTTGATGGTGCTGTTCGTGTTGATGGTTGCTGGTGCGGTGGCGAATGCCAAGACATCGGGGCCGAACTACTACAGCGCTGAAGAGGTAGCTCTGGCTCGCGAGCGTGTCGCGACTGAGGACTGGGCCCAGGCGCATGTGGCTAGCCTGAAGAGCCGCGTCGCGTATGTTCTCGAGATGAGCGATGAGGAATTGTGGCGCTTCATCCCGCCGGCGGAACTGACCCGGGCCACCTTCGTGTGGCGCGGACAGGGCGGCCATCCGGGCTGCCCGATATGCGGGAAGAAGATCTTCGAAGTCGGCGGCGGATTCTATCCGTGGACATACGCCCTCCAACACCCCTGGAAGGTGCAGTGTCCGGCCGGCGAGACCTGGTTTCCTCCCAATGACTTCGAGAGCTACTACAACAACGATATGCAGGGCGAGTGCGACATGTCGGGTGACTATCCCGACGATGGCAGCGGCTGGATGAATGAGAAGAATGGGGTGCTGCACTACTTCGTCGGCTACTGGTGCCAGCACCAGCGCTGGGCGGACCTGCTCAACGCGATTCGTGACCTGGGCGAGATCTATCTGTTGACCCAGGATGAGACCTATGCGCGGGCTGCGGCGCTGCTTCTCTGCCGCCTCGCCACCGTGTACCCGGCGATGGATTATCCGGCGCAGAGTAACTACGGGGCCTACGGGCGCGTGCTGCCGTGGTGCTGGGAGAACACGAGCGTCGTCAAGCCGGTCGCCATCGCCTATGACAGCGTCTGGCCGTACATGAATAGCACCAATGACGAAGGGCTGACTGGCTTCCTCGCCGCCAAGGGCATCACGGACCTCTGTGCGCATGTTGACAGGGGTTTCCTCCAGGATGTCGCGGAGAAGATGATGACGACGGAGGCGTACACCTCCAACGAGGGCGACCACCAGCGGGCCTTCGCGATAGTCGCGTTGGTGTGGGGTGACAATGATGCCTCCCACGGCATTACCACCGACGATATGCTCGACTGGATTCTGAACGGTCGGGGGCAGATGAATGCCACCATCTGGAACGGTATCTATCCGGACGGCCATCCGAACGAGGCCTCACCGGGTTATTCGTCGGCTGTGGCGACGAAGAGCTGGGAAATCGCGGACCTGGTTTCGCGTGCGGGCCTTGACCTGTTCAGCAATCCGCGCTTTCCGGCGGCGGCGCATGTCTGGCTCGACCTGACCATCTGCGGGCAACAGCAGCCGGCGCTCGGGGACTACGGGAACATCTTCGGCGGCGACAAAGCTGGCTGGAGTGCGCAGATGTTCCGCCTCGCCTGGGAGCGTTTTGGGGACCCCCGCTTCGCCAAGGCGCTGGTCGCAATCGGCAATCCCCGCGCGAGTCTCTACGAGACCGACATCCGCGACGAGATAGCCGAGGCGGCGGCCGCCTATGAAAAGCCCCTCGTCGGGGGCACGCGCAACCTCTCGCAATTCGGGCTCGCCATCCTCGAAGGAGGAACCGAAGAAGACCCGCGCGGGCTGGCCCTGTACTCCGGTTCCGCCGCCGGTGGTCACGGGCACCTCGACCGCCTCAACATCGAGCTGGTCGCTCACGACCAGTCCATTATGCCCGACCTCGGATATCCCGACCAGTGGGGCCCAAAGACGCAGCAGTTCCACAAGAACAGCCCCGCTCATTATGGGGTTCACATAGACGAGCATGGGCAGATGAACAGGGAGCGCGGCAAGCTCCACTTCATCGCCGACCTCGAGGACGTGCAGATCGTCGAGGCTTCCGCCGAGCGCACCTACCCGGACCTTGCCGACACATATCGCCGCACGACTGCACTGGTGGACCTCTCGCCGACGGATTTCTACGTCTGCGACATCTTCCGCGTGAAGGGTGGCAGCAAGCACGATTGGCTGTTCCACGGTCCGCCGCAGGACGAATTCAGCGTCGAGGGGATGAAGCTGTCGGAGCCACGCGAGCAGGGCACTCTGGCGGGCGAGGATGTGGAGTTGGGCGAGATGCCGCCCGATTCTAATGGCAGTGGATATCACTGGCTGCACTCGGTTCAGGCAGCGAAACCGGCGGGCGAGTGGAGTGCCCTCTACGTGCAGAAGTCGCCCAAGCCTGCCCTGAAGATGACGATGCTGCCCGGCTGCGCGCAGGAGGTCTTCGTCACCCAGTTCGACAGCCCGCAAATCAAGTCCCGCGATCTACCTGACAGCCTCCCCTGGATCGTGGCTCGCAATGAAACCGACGGCACCAGCCGCTTCGTGAGCGTGATTCGCACTGTTCGCGGCGAGGATTGCATCGAGAAGATCGAGCCGCTGCAGGTGGCCCCCGGTGCCGGCGAGGCAGTGGCCCTGCGTGTCACCACGGCTGAATACGTGGACACCATCTACAGCTCGATGGATGGCACTGAGGCCGCTGCAATCGGAGAAAACCTGAAGGTGACCGGACGTTTCGTGCTGGTGCGGCGCAACCGTAGCGGGGAATTGGTCTCAGTTCATGCCCTCGGGTGCGACGAGGTCACCGGCCCTGACTTCGCCATGCGCGGAGACGGGCGCATGGAGGGCACACTCACAGCCTGTGACCCGGACGCCAGGACCATCACCGTCAGTGGCCTCGATTGCACGGAGGCTCTCGTGGGCGAGAGTGTGCTGTTCGGCAACGAGCGGATGCAGACGAACTTCCAGGTGGAAGCGGTCGCCCCTGTCGCCGGCGGCGGCGTCACACTCGGCCTCGGGCACGTCTCGCCGATGTTCGGGCATGGCCTCGTCCATGCAGTTGACGACGACACGCGCACGATCCTGACGGATACGACCTTCCGCAACTATGGCTCGGAAGACATCTGGGCGCTGGGCTTCGATCCAAAAGTTGAGGGGATGTACCTGCTCAACGGCGCCCGCAGCCGGCATTTCCGCATCCAGGAGTGCGAGCTGTTTCCGGATAACATTGACAAGGGCTGGTGGAAGCCGGCGAAGGAGTACGGGAGCTTTCAACTCGGCGGCGAAGGCAAGCTCAGCGACACCTTCAAGGCGGGCGACGAGTGGTATCTGCAGGCACTCTGGCCGGGCGATTGGGCGCGAATGGAGAACGCAGTGGTGCTCAAGGCCCACAAGCCGCGAGCCTGGAAGCTGATGACGACGACGGGCAGCGTACAGGTGAAACTGCCGGGCATGGGCGACACAGTGGTTTTCAAGGCCGTCGGCGGGAAGGGCGGCGCGAGCGAGCTCAGGGCCACGGAAGGGCTCATCTCGCTGGATTCGGCCGTGCTCCAGGGCGGCCGGGGCTATATCGTGACTGACCCCGCAGCTGGCGTGGACTACGGCGAGGCCGATGCTCCCCGCCTCGTGCGCATGGAGGCCGACGGCAAGCGCGTCGAGTATGAACCCGGAATGAACCTCGGAGACCTGAAGGCCGAGAAGCTGACGCTCGTCATCGAGGACAGAAACCCCCTCGAGCCGCTGCGGCTCAGCTTCAGCGGCCATCTGCTGCAGCCCGGCAGCGGTGGCATCACCGTCTCCGCGCGCGGGACATCCCGCACCGCCGTCACCATTGAGCTGGCGAAGCTGCTGTCCACCGCAGCCGTCCCGGAGATGGACTATCCGCCGATGCTGCGAATCGAGGCCCGCGACCGCGCCCTCAATGACCAGGCCTGCGTGATTCGGCTGATGTTCGGCGATGTCGCCGCGCCTGCCGCACAAGCCGTTTTCCTCAGCGACATCAATGCGGTATCTTCGGCATGTCACAGTGGCCTGAAGTTGGACCAGAAGTACAGCGAGGAGTCGGCCATCACATTTCGCGGCCGGCATTTCGACAAGTCGCTGATGACATGCCCGAGGAAAGACGGCCCGGGCGAAGTCATCTACGATCTGCAACCCTATCCGGCACAGCGCATCTTCCGCGCGGTGGTAGGAGTGGACGACGAGACCGGCACTCGCGGGACAGTGACCTTCGAGGTCTATGTGGACAAGGGCGACGGCAAGTGGCAGAAGCTCCACGAGACAATGCGGCTCACAGGTGGAGGCAGTGTGAAGCTGCTGTCGGTGGACCTGGGGCCCGAAGCGAAGAGATTGCGGCTGATGACCACCGACGCGGGCGACGGTCACGGCTCCGACCACGCAGTCTGGGCCAACGCCCGCCTCGAAGCAAAGCAGTAGCACCAGAATTTCGCCCACCCGGCGTAAGTCTGTGTGGCACGCGCTTTGAGAAATCCATTATGACCCATGCACTGGCCGAAGGCCCAGCGGAAGTCATATATGACCTTGCACCCTATCCGCAGCACCGGGCCTTGAGGGCGGTCATCGGGGTGGATGACGGGCCCGGGGCTGGTAGTGTACAGTTCGAGGTGTATATTGACCAGCCGGACGGGCAGTGGAAGCAGGTGTATGGGAGCCAGGTGCTGCGCGGTGGCGGAGCGGGCAAGGCTCTCTGCCTCGACCTGGGGGGCGCAACCAAGCTGCGCCTGGTGGTCACCAATGCCGGCGACGGACACGGCTGCGACCATGCCATCTGGTGCAATGCCCGCCTGGAGGGGATAGAGTAACCGCCGGGCGGCGAGGGCACGCGCAGCTTTTGCCCTGCGGGCCTGCGGTGTGCTATAATTCCTAATCTGCAAAGCTGTCTCGGGCATGAGCCTGGGGCGTAAGAATGGGGCGACTGATGCGAGTTGTGGGACTTGCAGCTATTTTGGTGCTTGCGGGCCTTGTAGCGTGCGGCGTCACGCGTGCGGAGGACGAACGGGGCCCGATGCTCACGGTGCACATTTCGGGCGACAAGGTCGTCAATGACGAGGAAGCTAGGCGCATCGAGGTGGCGGGCAACGTCAGGATCCTGGCCTACACCAGCGATCCGGACACCCCTCGGGTGGCGATCGCCGCCGAGATGGTGACCATTGACACCGCCGCAAAGGTTGTCGAGGCTCGCGGGTCGGTGCTGCTGCGCACCGGGCAGGGAGCTTTCCGTGGTGAGGACCTGCATCTTGACCTGCGCGCCGACGAGATGCGCATGTCGCAAGCGGTCGCCAGTGTGGACATGCCGCAGGAGGGCGACCGGGTCTTCCGCGCGTTCTTTCGCGGTGATGAAATCCGCTGGGATGAGGGTTCTGTTCTTGTCGTGGTGAACGGATTGGTGACGCCGTGCGAGCACCTGGACGATCCCGACGTGGGGGTCAGTGTGGGCCGGCTGGTGTGGAACTCCGACACCGGCAGAGTGACTGTGTGTCGGAGCAAGCTCCACTTCCTGGGCGTTGGTATCCCGCTCCTTCCGCGCTTCAGCTTCCGGCACGGAGGCGGAGGGACAGGGGGCAACCTGGGATACGGGCTGCCGGGCTATTCGGGATATGACGGCATCTACTTGCCGTTCGCCTATGAGTTCCTGACGACTAACAGCGGCTGGTCCGGAACTACACAACTCCGGGTGGCGACCAGGAGCCACTTGCGCGGCGTCGCGAGCATCGTTCGCACTGACCGCAACCATGACATGGGCATCTGGTTCAGCCGCCAGGAGCACATGACCGATGACATCACGCGGCTTCTGGCCGTCAGCAGACTCCCGGAGGTCAGGTACGTGCGCCACTTTGACATCACAGAGCCACACAGCGACTGGGAGGCCGGTGTCAGTGCCGGGCATTTTCACGAGCGCGACGAGCACACGACCCAGGTGCGCTCGGACTCACGCGCATCGTTGTGGGGCCGCTATGTCCGGAACCCGGACCAGAAGCAAAAACTCGACGGACACTGGTATGGCGCGCAGGTAACGCAGAACTTCTACGACCGGGGAACCCGTTTTCGCGACCTCAGCGTTGACGCCGGCATCGGCGGCCCGATCACGGATGATGTCAACGGCTCGCTGGAACTGATCCGCCATCACACCACCGGCGCTTCGCCGTTCCTGTTCGACGATGTGGACATCGAGTGGGAGGCGCTGGGGACGCTGAAGTGGCAGATGACACCGCGCTGGGGGTTCTACACGGACGGACGCTACGATGTGCAAGCCTCATCGCTGCGGGACTACCGGCTGCAGTTGAGCCGGCGCAGCCGCTATCTGACATGGACGCTCGGTTACCGCTTCGCCGACGAGAGTATCGGGCTGTGGGTGGACATCAACGGGCTCACCGGAGGCACAGCGCCTGCGGAGACGAAGCCGGTAGTCACACAAGACGAGGTGCAGTTGACGCCGGACTGGGTCCACGAGGGCTCCGTAGTTGATATCAAGTAGGCACCGTGCGGCGGCTTCAGGTCGGACACATACGTCGAAGAGGCGCGAGCCACAGACAAGGGAACGGGAGCGTACCCCACGCTGTTGGCTCTGACGCGTGACGTCTCCGCAGTTGTGCTTGGTTGCCTGCATCGTTGCGGCTTTCCTCTGAGTGTCACAGCGTGAAGTCACCGCATCACCCGCGTAAGGGCAGACCGACGGGATGGTTGATGGGCCTTATGGTAGTAATCTGGAATGTGGTGAAGAGAGTTGTTGACCCTAACGAGCGCGAGGTCGCGCGTTTGATGCAAGCGGCTGGGCATGTGCTGGCGCTTGAGGATGATATCAGGACATTGTCGGATGAGGATCTGCGGGCGAAGACCGGCGAATTCCGGGACCGGCTGGCCGCAGGTGAGGACCTCGACGATCTGCTGCCCGAGGCGTTTGCGTGCGTGCGGGAGGCGGCGGACAGAACGCTCTCTGAGCAGCCCTTCAGCGTGCAGGTGGCCGGTGGCGTCGCCCTCCACCGTGGCATGATAATGGAGATGAAGACAGGCGAGGGCAAGACGCTGACGGCGACGATGCCCCTTTACCTGAATGCTCTGCCGGGCAAAGGCGCTCATCTGGTCACGACCAATGACTTCCTGGTGCGCTGGCAGGCGGAATGGATGGGCCAGATATTCGCCGCTCTCGGCATGACCACCGGCTACATCCAGCACGCCATGTCCGCCGCCGAGCGACGCGTCATGTACACCAGAGACATCACCTATGTCGAAAACAGCCAGCTCGGCTTCGACTACCTCCGCGACAACATGGCCGTACACCCCTCCCAGTTGACGCAGCGGCAACTCCACTACTGCATCGTGGACGAGGCCGACAGCATCCTCATTGACGAGGCGCGAACGCCCCTCATCATCTCCGGCGAGGCCAGCTCACACGGTGCCGACTACGACTACTTCGAGACGCTGGTCAGCAGGATGATACGTGCCAACAAGGATGACGAGGCGTTCTTCACCTGGGACAAGAAGGACCACCAGGCTTCCCTGACGGAGGAGGGGATGATATGGGTCGAGCAGCAGATGGGGATGAAGGACGGGGCGCTGGTTGATGCGGAGAATGTGGAGATCGCGCAGTTAGTTGACAATTCCCTCAAGGCTCACTTCCTCTACGACAAAGACTACCAGTACGTGGTGAAGGAGGGCGAGGTGGTCATCGTTGATGAATTCACCGGCCACCTGCAGCCCGGACGCCGTTACAGCGACGGCCTCCACCAGGCCATCGAGGCCAAAGAGCATGTCTATACCCCGCGCGAGCGCCAGACCGTCGCATCCATAACGTATCAGAACTTCTTCCGTATCTACGACAAGCTCGCCGGGATGACCGGCACCGCCAAGTCGGAAGAGGCGGAGTTCGTCTCCGTCTATGGCGCCCGCGTCGTCGTCGTACCCACGAATCGTCCGCTCGCGCGCAAGGATCATCCGGATACGATATACAAGACGCTGGAGGCCAAGTACCGAGGCATCGTCAACGAGATGATTGACATGCACGTGCGCCGCCAGCCCGTGCTCGTCGGCACCCGCTCCGTGGATGTCTCCGAGCACATCGGCAGGCGCTTCGAGGGCTCATGGCTCCGAGCCCATGCACTGGCGCAGATACTGCTCTGGGAGATCCCCGAAGCTTCCGCTCTGGACAAGCAGCAGCGCGAGGCGTGGCTTGCACACCTGCGCCAGCCGATAGGCGAGTTGGTCTCCCAGGCCGCGCACATGAAACGGCGCGGCAAGCAGGATAAGGTGCATCTGGCAGATATTGCCGAAGCCCTGGATATCGAGACCGATGTGCTTGCGGAGGCCAACCTGGACCGCTTGCTGCGCGTTGTGGGAGTGACGGATCCCAAGACGGACGCGGACGCGCTCCCACAGTACCGGCAGCGCCTTCATGCGATGCTGGAAGAGGGCATGAAACCGGGCGATGATGACCGCGAGAGCCAACTGAATATCCTCAACGCAAAGCGCCATGAGGCCGAGGGCACGATCATCGCCCAGGCGGGCAGCCCGGGGATGATGACGGTAGCCACGAACATGGCCGGCCGAGGCGTTGACATCGTACTCGGCGGGCGCAGCTCGGATACCGGCGGGGCGATCCCTGACGAATATGAGCTGGTCAAGCAGCTTGGCGGCCTCCATGTCATCGGCAGCGAGCGGCACGAGAGCCGTCGCATTGACAACCAGTTGCGGGGGCGCTCCGGGCGCCAGGGCGACCCCGGCTCATCGCGCTTCTACGTATCCCTCGAAGACGACCTCATGAAGCTCTTCGGGCCGGAGCGAGTCAGCGCTCTGACCGGCGGCTGGCCCGAAGAGGAGCCGGTAGCCGCGAAGCTCGTGTCCAAAACGCTCGAGCGCGCCCAGATGAAGGTCGAAATGCGCCACATGGGCATGCGCAAGAACACCCTCAAATACGATGACGTGATGAACACACAGCGCTCAGTCGTCTATGAGCAGCGCCGCCGCGTCTTGGACGGCGAGAACGTGCATCTGAGTATCGAGCGCATGATCCGCAGCACCGTCGAGAACGTCCTTGCGGCGTATGCGCCTGAGACGCAGCCGTCGGAGGAATGGGACCTCGAGGCCCTCTATGAACGCGTGCGCCGAGTCGTGGGAACGCCGCCGGAAGCCGATGCGGAAGCGGACGTGGAGATTGCCGCCAGCGGCCTCTCGCTACGCCTCGCCGAACTCTATCTGAGGAGCCTTGCCGAGCAGGGCGAAGACCTTGCGGCTCATCTCCGGGAGGTCGCCGAGCCACACGCCGAACTGAGCCGCTCGATGGATCGCAAACGCGCCGAACAGGTCGCCCGCGAGACCGTCGAGAGCCACATGGCCGCCGTCATTGCGCGCTTCTCCAACGGCGGCGGAAGCGTCCCCCCATCACGTCTCATAGACGTGGCCAGGGCCGTCGGTGAGCTATACGATGGCTCGCTCGACGACCTTGCTCTATCAGGCCTCCACACCATAGACTGGCGCGAGCTCCATGAGGTCATCCCGGCGATAGCGGTGCAGGTCTATGAGAACCGGGAGCTGGCGCTGATAGACACGCGGATAATCCAGGGCGTCATGCGCCTGGCCGATGAGAGCATCCCGCCAGAGCGGCGCGACCTCCCCGCCCTCGACGGGTTCCTCTTCGGCTTCCTCCATGACCTGCGGCCCCGCCTGGCCATCGAACGGCTGCGGGCTCTGGCGGAGGATGAAGACGGCCAGGAGTGGCTGGTGGCGCGCACCCTTGCCGCGTACGAGCAACTCGCCGACCTGCCGCAGAAGGCGGAGCAGGAGCAACTCAGCATCCAGCACCCGACGCGGGGTCAAGTGCTCGGTGCAGAGGCACCGGCGGAGGAGGCCGTGCGCCGGCGCATCGCCGCCCTGGTAGCCAGAGACGCCGAGCGCGTCGCTGAATTCGAGCGCGAGGGCATCCCCGGCCTGGCCTATGCGCTGCTGGACGAGTATCCGGGCGTCATTGCGCGGCTGGCCGACGAGCAGTTGGAGGCCATGGCCCAGGGCGAAGAACCTCTCGCCGAGGCGCTGATGTCGTTGGCACGGACGGCTGCGCCGGAGGGCACAGGCGAAATCGGCTACCGTCAATTCCGCATCTGGGAGCGTGGCTGGCTGCTCGTCGCCGTTGACAAATCCTGGATGGAGCACTTGCTGACTATTGATGATGTGCGCGAGGGCATTCATCTACGTGCACACGCCCAGCGCGACCCCCTCGTCGAGTACCAGCGGGAAGCTTCCGCGATGTTTGATGAGATGATGGCTATCGTGGCGCGGCGGGCGACCCAATATGCCTTCAGCCGCACGGAAGCGATGGAGGATGCCGGTACCCAGGTGCGCGACCTGCAGGCCACTCAGGAGGCAGTAAGTATGGACGACGGCGGGGAAGATTCCCCGATGCCTGAGACCCGGCGGGCAGGGACCTATGTCGCGGCGGCGGAGCCGGGCCGCAACGACCCGTGTCCTTGCGGCAGCGGCAAGAAGTACAAAAAATGCTGTATGCTCAAAAAATGAGCCGGCGCAAGCAGCGCACCACGCAATAATATGAACTATTGCCGGTAGTGGATGTCTAATGATAGGAAGGGGAGGGGCACTCAGCATGTTATTGGAGCTGAAACAGCGCATAGACCGGGCTCTTGATGAGCTCACCGAAATGGGGAATCGTCTTTGACTTGGCCGCACGCAGAGACACAATCGCTGCGATGCAGGCGAAGACGGAGGCGACCGATTTCTGGAACAACCCCGATGCCGCACAGGAGTACATGAAGAAGCTGTCGCACCACCAGCGCACCGTCGAGCCGTGGGACGAACTGGAGCGGAAGCTGGGGGACCTGCAGGTGCTCGCCGAACTGGCGATAGAAGAGCACGAGCCGGACCTGGAGGCCGAAATCGGCGAGGGCTATGAGGCCGCGACCAGCAAGCTGGACGAATTGAAGGCAGAGTTGCTCTTTGGCGGCAAGTATGACGACAACTCCGCGATCCTGTCGGTAAATGCGGGAGCCGGCGGCACCGAGGCCTGCGACTGGGCGGCAATGCTGCTGCGAATGTACCAGCGTTATGCTGAGGCCCGCGGATGGACATTCACGGTCGTCTCATCGGTGGATGGCGATGCAGCAGGCTTCCGCAACGCTACGGCCACTGTTGAGGGCTTCCGTGTCTATGGCCCCCTGAAGGCCGAGATGGGCGTCCATCGCCTCGTGCGACTGTCGCCCTTCGATTCGTCAAACCGGCGGCATACGAGCTTCGCCTCGGTGGACGTCATTCCGGAGATCGAGGAGAGCGACAAGACCATCGAGGTCCCACCCGAGGAGCTGCGGGTGGACACGTACCATGCCAGCGGCGCCGGCGGCCAGCATGTCAACAAGACCGACTCTGCGGTAAGAATCACGCATTTGCCCACAGGCATTGTGGTACAATGCCAGAACGAGCGGAGTCAGCTTGCCAACCGGCGGACTTCCATGCAGCTTCTGATATCGCGGCTGCATGAGCGGCAACGCCGGGAGCAGCAGCAGGAGCTGGCGGAACTGCGCGGCGAGCGTATGGGCATCGACTTCGGCAGCCAGATACGCTCCTATGTGATGCAGCCGTACACCATGGTCAAGGATCACCGCACGAATGTGGAGGTCTCGCAGGTCGAGGCGGTGCTGGACGGGGACCTCGACAAGTTCATACTTGCGTACTTGCAGTCAGAAGTTGCAGGGGGCGACTATGATGGCAATGAAGACGTATAGAGTCCTGGGCCTTGCTCTGGCTTTGCTGGCAGCAGGCAGCTTTGTCCTCGCGGACACGGTCGCCAACGGCCCGATTACCTCAGTGGACGCGGGAAAGCGGGAGGTGAGCTTCGGGGACCTCGCGGCAGACGCCTTGCGCTCGGCTTCCGGAGCAAAGATCGCCTTTGTCCCGGCGGTCTCGTGCAAGCCGGGCACCATACCGGCCGGGAACGTCTCACAAGCACAGTTGCAGAATCTCCTGCAGAACCCCGGCGAAGTCTGGGCGGTGTCGAATCTGACCGGAGCCCAAGTCCAGGCGGCTCTCAACAAGAGCCTCTCGCGGCTGCCGGGCACCAACAACGGCTTCCTCCAGGTGTCCGGACTGAAGGTGAAGTACAACCCGGGCAGGAGCCGCAACAGCCGTGTGACCTCCGTCACAGTCGGCGCCGCGGCGCTCAATGCTGGCACCCAGTACCGCGTGGCAATGCCGCTGTCGCTGGCAAAGGGCGGGTCCGGCTATTTCACCATCTTCGACGCATCGAACATGGCCGGCAGCCCGGGCACACAGTCGCTACTCGACGCGCTGACCGCCTACGTCTCTGCGAAGCCCTCGCTCACCTATCCGGGCACCGGCCGCATCATAGCCCAGTAGCTCGAGTGCATGTGGGAAAGCGCATTGACCAATCCGGCGCAGACATCCGGCGCGGCCTACTCTGGCTGCGCCGATTTGTGTGAGCCATCACTTGTACAGCGTCCTTGGGAGGGATGACCAGTGCAGGAAGCCGAGTACGCAGCCGTTACCGATTCGTTTGAACTGTGTCCCAAGTGTGGCTATGACGGGGGCTTCCATGTGCTCTTGCAGCGCATCAACAACACCCGCTCGACGAACCTGGAACTGTACCTGAAATGCCCCGAGTGCAAGATCGCATACAAGGTCGGCTGGCTCTCGCGCCTGGCTGAGTGAACCGCTCCGCGAGGGCGCTGGCTGACTTCATGCGCTCAGCCGATAGCAGGTCGGAGAGCACAGGTCCTGGAGGGAATTGCTCTGATGTCAGTGGAGATGAAGCTCTTCTGGGGTGACCCGCATATCCACAGCACCGCATCATGGCGCTGCTTTGAGTTCGGTAATGAGCCGGACGGTTACGACGGCTCGCCGGCGGATTGCTACCGCTATGCCCGCGACGAAGCCGAGATGGACTTCGCTGCGGTGACTGACCATGACTGCGGTCTCGCGCAGACGCTCTCCATGAAGCCGCAGGATTGGGATGCAATCCGCGCCGCCGCCGTGGACTACAACGACCCCGGCCGATTCGTGGCCTTTCTCGGCTTCGAGTGGTCCAGCAACGGCGGCCACCGTCATGTCATCTCCTCCCACGACGAGCCCCCGATCCTGCCCGGTAGCAACTTCACGACCCCCGCTCAACTATGGGCGCAACTGGAGGAACACGACTCGCAGGCCCTGGTGATACCCCACCACATCGCGCGCCATGGTATGCCGAACCAGTGGGAGTACCACAATCCCAAGTTCGAGCCGGTTGTTGAAATCTGCTCGATCTGGGGTTGCTACGAGTTCGCCGGCAATCCGTTTGAGTGCGATCCGAACTGGGCTCCCAGTGATCCACGCGGCTTTGCGCGTGAGGGCCTCGGGCGCGGCCTGCGCTTCGGTCTCATCGGCGGCGGCGACGTCCATGACGGTCGCGCCGGCGGGCATGTGCTCGGCTGGGACATCCCCGATCTCAAAGAGCGCTGGGCCGATAACCGCCAACTGAAGCGCAATCCGCTCGGCTGCGGCATCACCGGCGTCTATGCCACCGAACTGACACGGGAAGCGCTCCTCGAAGGCATCAGAGCGCGTCGCACCCTTGCCGCCACCGGCCTCAAGACTGGCATCAAGATGGATGTAGACGGCCTCTTCATCGGCACCGAAGCCCAAGCGACGGAGCAGCAGTACCGGCGTCGGGTTATCACGGTCGAGGCGGAGGCTGACTGCCCGCTGCGCCAGATCGAGATAGTCCGCAATGGACTGACACTGACCCCGTACCCCTGCAACGGCAACAGCGACAGGGTGCAATACGTGGACGAGCGGCCCTTGGAGGAGGTTGTGCCGGAGATCAGCGCGGATGGCGAGGCGAACTCCGTGTACTACTACGCCCGCGTGACGCGGGAGGATTTCCGGATGGCCTGGACGAGCCCGGTGTGGCTTCAGTTCCCAACCTAGGGAGGGCTGCTCCAATCGCCAGGCGTGGGCCGGATGGGCTGGCCTTCGCTAGCGCCGTAAGCACCTGTACGGTCTGGCGATGTTGCATCGTCAATAGAGTTACCGTGGTTTCTACAGGGCGACATTCGTGCAGGACTATCGGGAGGTGACAGAATCACAGACCAAATGCAGTGCGCGTGCTTGCAAAACAACTGATGGTCTGCTATTCTCATACTGATATAGTGTCAGCGCTGATGCTTATTTTGGAGGAGGGCAAGTATGAGAAAGCAAGCTGGATTCACGCTTATTGAGTTGTTGGTCGTGATCGCGATCATCGCGATTCTGGCGGCGATTCTGTTCCCCGTCTTCGCCAGGGCCCGTGAGAAGGCCAGGCAGACCTCGTGTTTGAGCAACGTGAAGCAACTTGTACTCTCCATCAACATGTACACCCAGGACTATGACGAATGTCTCCCGATGTCTCGGCACCGCAGCAACCCCACGTATAGCTGGGCGGGCTGGAATACGCTCGTAGAGCCCTATGTCAAAAACACTCAGGTCTTCATATGTCCCAGTTCGGACAGTGCATCCGTCAGCTACGGGTGCCCCTGCAGCGACACCTATTCCACCATGATGTACAACGCAGGCCGAGCGCTGGCCAAGGTCGAGCGTCCCTCTGAAACCTACCTGATTTTCTGCGGCATGTCGGGCTACGACCATATCCCCATCAACTGCTGGCCTGGCACATGCGGATGTACGCCCAACTACCTTGCCTTCCGCCACAACGAGGGTACCAATGTCGGCTTTGTGGACGGGCACGCGAAGTGGATGAAGGACAGCGCGGTTATCCAGAACACTCGTCTGTGGTGCAACGTCCCCTGACCACACCAAGGTGAGCTGACCGCGGGATGGGGCGGCGCCTGCATCCCCCGTTGTCTCTGTTTGCTTGCCTGACTGCGACCCGCCATAGTATTCGAGGTCGGGGAGCACACTGCGGCGCTAAGCGCCAACGGGTGCGCGTTTGAATTGTAGGCAAGTAGCGCAACCTTCGAGGCCCCCCACCTGTAGCGCGTGTAGTTTGCCGCAGGCAAACTCCCTTCAGCTCGCGGCCGTTGCCGTTTGCTGTCGC
>JAUWOG010000399.1 GCA_030612305.1 Armatimonadota bacterium
CCTCATCGCTGCCGGTTGCAGCGTCGTTGACGTCGGTCAGGTACCCACGCCGCTTTTGTATTTTGCCATCGGTGCGTGGGAGGCCGACGGGGGAGTCATGATCACCGCATCCCACAAGCCCCCGGAGTTCAACGGCATCAAGCTCCGGGAGGGCGAATGGCCGTTCTACGGAGATCAATTGCAGCGCCTCTCTGACGACATCGCAACCGGAGACTACGCCGACAAGCTTACCTCCTGCGAGGAGGGGGCATACACCCAGCGCGACATATACGAGCATTACTTCGAGATCGCCGCTTCCCAGGTCAGCCTGCAACGCCCCATGAGGCTCGTTCTCGACCTGGGCAACGGCTGCGGCACGCTCACTGCGCCGACACTGCTGAGGCAAATCGGCGCCGAGGTGGAGACGCTCTTCGAGGAGCCGGACGGCACGTTCCCTAACCGCTCCCCGGACCCTCTGCATGTGGAGAGCGTCGTATCCCTGGCCGAGACTGTCGTCGCCACGGGCGCTGAACTGGGTATCGCAATAGATGCCGACGGGGACCGCATAGCGGTTGTTGACCACCAGGGCGAAATGGTCTGGCCGGACGCCTATGTGATGCCGATATGCCACGACCTGCTTGACAAGGGCTTCAGGGAGTTTGTCACCGAGGTGCGGTGCTCACAGTCGTTGATTGACGATGTCGAGCAGCGCGGCGGCACCATCGAGATGCGGGCCTGTGGCTATCCGTACATCCTTGAGGGGATGCGCGAGACCGGGGCCGCGATGGGCTTTGAGACCACCGGCCACTGCTACTTCCACAACCCCTACATCAAGTTCGATGATGCCACTTTCGCCGCCGCACGGCTCCTGGAGAGCCTCGCCGCCACCGACCAGTCGCTCCGCCAAATCGTCGCCGAAGCGCCCGTCTATTACACATCGGAGGAAGAGCGCCTCGAATGTCCCGATGAGCACAAGTTTGAAGTCGCCGAGCGCGTCGCCGAGACCTACGCCGCCGACCACGAGATACTCACCGTTGATGGGGCCCGCATCAGCTTCCCCGACGGCTGGGCCCTCATCAGGGCCTCGAACACCGGCGAAGAGCTTGTCATGCGCTGGGAAGGCAACAGCCCCTCAGCCCGCGATGCCATCGGTGAGGAGCTCCTGTCCAGAGTGCGGGCGGAGCTGGATGACACCACCGGCGAGATGTGAGCAGCCGGGCTCACCCGCTCGCTCAGTCGTGCAGGCTCCCAAGCAGCTTCTCGGCCTCCGCCAGCACGACTTGTTCGCACTCGGGCTTGAGCCAGAGCTGCCGGTAGTAGCGCATCGAGCTGTCCACCTCGTAGCCACCCAGCGGTATCTCCTCGGCAGTGGGCAGATAGGATATGCAGCCATTCGTCGTCCCCAGCACGGTCGTGCGCTCGAACGGTGACCGCTCGGCGATGTTGACCGCATATTCGAAGAAGACCTCGCCCGCCAGCCCGACAATGGCGTGTTGTCCGATGGTCACAGCACTGATATCGAACCGCATGGTATGCTCAGTCGCGCCCGCCGCAGCCAGCTCGCGCAGCATTTGCGCCCACGCGATGAGCGCCGCCGCGTTCTGCACTTGCGCCACGTCTCCAGCGGCCCTGGCGTCGGTCAGCATCTGATCGTGTTGCGCGAGCTGTTGATCAAGCTCCGCGACCGGCGGCGGGTCTTTCTGCGGCACTTGCTCGCTGACCTTGGCGCAGCGCACGGGGCCTGACAGCTCGACGCCCTCGGTCTCCAGCGCCATCATCGTGCCGCCGGCAGCCCTGGTGCCGAGACGCCGCGCATCCTCGAAGGTGCCGCCCACCGGGTCGGAGTTGATGTTCCCGCAGCAGCCCTGGGCGTACGCCACCAGTGTATCCGGATAGACCTGCTCAAGGACGCGCTGCGCGTAGCCCATCCAGTCGGCGCTGAAGTAGTAGTTGTTCCCGCCCAGCGTCACACCGTGCGCTGCGTGGGCGAACCAGATGGCGACCAGCCGGCCGTTCTCGTCGGCGCAGCGCAGCACCTCAACGCTTTTGTCCACGATGCCCTCAGGGCGGCGTCCCAGGATGATGCCGTCTTCCGTGCGCTCGCGGCGGTTGATACCCACCTGCAGCGGGCCGGTGTGACTCGTCACCCTCGCCGGCTGCATATCGTTGAGGGCCATTTCCGCCAGCCCGCCCAGCTTTTGGATCAGCACCGCAGGATAGACGCTATCAGTGTCGCCCATCCCGCCGATGCCCTGCATCAGCGGCCCCGAGTGAGTGTGGCTGGTGTTGACCAGCACCTGTTCGGCAGCCAGTCCGCAGCGCTTCCCGATCTCCGCATTCAGCTCATCCATGAACTCGTACGAAACGTTGAGAATATCGTTGGTGATGATGAGCGCCGCAGCGTCCCCGTCGCTGATGGCAATTGCCTTCGATCGCAGCGGGTCATGGATTCCGACCGCCCCGTGCGTGCGTCCACCGAAGCCGCCCATCCTCATGCCCACCGGCGGGGTCACGTCTATCTCCGCTGTCCCGATCTGGTATTCCATCATTGTCCTCCTGGCGCTCGCTAGCGCCCATATTCCACGGCTGTCTCGACCATCGCGACATAGTTCTTCACCGTCTGCGGCTCCAAGACCTCGGTGTACGGTGAGGCCGTCGGAGCCAGTACATATCCGCCGCCGGGCGCAGCCACCTCGATGTTGCGTTTCACCTCATCAATGATGAGCTGCGTGGGCGCGGCGTAGATGTCGCCAATCTGGATATTCCCCTCGATACAGACCTCCCCTGCCAGACGCCGCTTGGCCTCCTCGATAGTCACATTGCCCAGCGGCGGGGCTTCAATCGGGTGCAGCGCATCGCTGCCCAGATCAATGAAATCCTCCAGCACATCGTCCAGCGGCCCGTGGCAATGGGTGTGCAGCAGGCAGCCTGCCTCATGAATGCGCCGGCTGATTGCCTTTTCCGGCTCGATGCAGAATTCCCTGAAATCCCTCGCCGAATGCAGCGGCGGAGTGACGTATTCCTCGCCCGCCATCGAAAAGACGGGTCCGACACCCGCCGCAAGCTGCTGATCGAGTACCTCACAGGTCCGCTCCAGAAGCGTGTAGATGAGCTTGAGGATGACGTCCCGGTGCTGGATGCTCCAGATGGCGAAGAGCTCGCTGCCCAGTAGATCGGCCATCATGTGTATGGGGTTGGCGACACCGCACATCAGCACGCCGCGGTCGCCGAGTTGCTGCTGCATCTCGAAGAAGCCGGCCGGATCCACCTCCATCGGTTCATAGGGCACTGAGAGTATGCACTCGATGTCCTGGAGGCTTTTGACCGGATAGTCCATGCTCAGGCCGGGCAGGCCGCGGTTGCTTGTCTTGTGTTGCGAGACGAGCTCCCCGGCCGGCGTGTGCAGCGTCGTGGTGATGATATTCCAATCATCCCCCGGCTCCGTCACCGACGAGTAATACGCTTCATCGGTGCCGGAGAGCAGGACGCCTCTCCCCACTCCCCAGCCCAACTGGTAATCGCCATGCTCGGCAATGGCTTCGATAACCGGCTGATACGCCGGGTGGCGCGTCGCGACCCAGTCCTCATCCCATGACCTGACGCCACGGATCATGATGGGCAGTTCGTCCGGCTCTTCACAGCGGTATGCAGTAAGCAGTCGCTCGCGTGATGTCATCATCTCTCCTCGGCACATGCAAGCTGTCGGCAATGTCTGCGGGCAGTGTTTCGCTGCGGTGTTCCCAGATTCC
>JAUWOG010000484.1 GCA_030612305.1 Armatimonadota bacterium
AAAACCCAGTTCGACTTCAGACCCAGCCGCTCATCTGCGCAATCAGACATTGTGCCTCTGTTTGGCCACTCACTCCCGGCCACGCCTACCCTCCATCCTCAACGACCTCATGCACCTCATCTTCGTCAACGACCTGTCGGACAAGTTTCCAGCTTGTCCCGCTTCCTAGATTATCTACCAACCCTGTCGCGCCCTGCAAGTCCGCGCGCGTCCCCACCGCGTTCTGCTAATGCCTTCGGCCCCTCGCGCGCTAGCAGCCGTGCGTGCTAGCACCCTTGCACGCCCCTGCCCTCCTGTGCTACTATGCTCGCACGCCAACGAATTCTCTTGACAACACGCACACCTTACTGTAAACTCGTCCGGTAAAGTACAACTTGACCGCACCAACACTATGCAGCCTTCTACATCGCAGCCATGATCATAGCTACTGCCAACCAAAAAGGTGGCGTCGGCAAGACCACGACAGCGCTCAACCTCGCTGCAGCGCTGGCAGACCTTGGCCGCTCCGTATTGCTCATTGACCTCGACCCCCAGGCCAACCTCACCGCAGGCCTCGGCATCCAGCCCCACGGCCCCACCGTCTATGACCTCCTCACCGACGATGCCTCGCTCGCCGAGACCCTCCTCACAACCCCCTACGAAGGCCTCTATTTCATCCCTTCGGTGCTGGATCTGGCCGCCATCGAGCTCTCCCTGGCTCAGGACCCCG
The DNA here is from genome assembly GCA_030612305.1 of Armatimonadota bacterium. GTDB lineage: Bacteria > Armatimonadota > Zipacnadia > Zipacnadales > UBA11051 > UBA11051. The sequence continues at coordinate 710 of JAUWOG010000484.1, forward strand.
ATACGGAGTGTCTCCTGCGCGCTCTCGACCCCGTCAGAGACGATTTCCACTACATCATAACCGACTGCCCACCTTACCTCGGCCAACTCACTGTAGCGGCTCTCACCGCCGCCGATGCCGTCATCATCCCCATGATCCCCTCCGTATGGGCCGTCGCAGGCCTCGTCAGGCTACTCGATACCATCGCCGCCCTGGGTCCCGAGGTGCTCGGCATAGTCCTCACCCAGTACGACCGCCGCACCGCTGTCAGCGACGATGTCTGGAACAATCTCGTCCGCGCCCGGTTGCCGCTCTTCCGCACTAGAATACCCAAGCGAGTCGCAGCAGAATACGCCGCAATAGCCCAGGTTCCGGTTCTCACCTACGAGCCCGACGGTGCGCTTGCGCGTGCCTACCGGCGCCTGGCCAAGGAGGTCGAGGAGCTTGTCTAAGCGCCCGAAGGTTCGTCCGAAGATTGACATCACTAGTGTGCTAGCGCCCGAACGTGCTAGTGTGAAGGCCCGTTCGCGTACTAGCATCCGCGCAGCCAACCGTGCTAATACCGAAATCCTCCACGTTTATATGCCCGCCGAACTCAAAGACCGCTTCCGCAAAATCCAGGCCCAGCTCCAGCTCGAACGCGCGGAGACCTGGAAGCTCTCCGACATCGCCCGCGCCGTACTCACTATCGGCCTCAACGCCGGTGAGGACCAGATCATCCGCTATCTCGACGAAGCGAAGGTCGGATGAAGATGCGCCGCCTGCCTGTCCCACCAATCCACGCCGGCGCGCCGCATGTAGGGCGCGGACCTGTGCCGCGCCGCCGTTGCTCGCAGCCTGCCGCCGATGCCCACCTGCCCGGTGGGGCAGAGGCGTGCCGTTGGCATTGCCGCCTCATGCCGTCCTTTACTATGGTACCCGGCGGCGGGGCACAAGGCCAATGGCGGTTGCCAGCCCGGAAACCTGACGCAACGGCCGCAAGCTGGAAGGCTGCCCGACGGCAGCAATGGAGGGGCCTGTCGCAGGGAGATTTGCGGAGCAAAGTTCACAAGGCTGGCCCAGCCACTGGAAGGCCACCCGACGGCAGGAATGGAGGGGCCTGTCGCAGGGAGGTTTGCGCAGCAAAGCTCACAAGGCTGGCCCACCCTCGCCGACAGGACAAGCGGAATCCCGAAGGGCACAACAGCGTGATGAGATCCGTGACCAGTTCAGAGTGCCCTATTCGCAGAGCAGACACGATGGGGATGCGCAGCATCCCTGGAGAAGAGTGATGCCGACGGTTTCTGACCGTCACGCCTGGACCTAAAAAGCGAAAACCGCCCGGTGTTGCCGCACCGCGCGGTTGGAGCAATGACAACTTATTCTCGGGTTGTACAAGGGCACCTTGCGCACAGCGAAGGCACCGTTGTCTGTGTATAAGATAGCGGATGCCTCCCGGCTTGTCAAGGTGTCGGGAGGGATTTTTTTGCCCAGCCCGTCCCGCGACGCAGACAACTATTCCTTCGACGGCTTCACCTGGCCGCGCTTCACGCAGGTCCCCAACGAGACCTTCGAGGAGCTCATGCCCAGGCTCTCCGGCGCCGCCTTCAAGGTGCTCATGGCCATCGCTCACCGCGTGCTCTACTACGGTAGGGAAGAGGGCTATGCCCCGGTCGGCTATGCCGAGATCGTCGCCATGACCGGCCTCCACAAAGACTCCGTCCGCCGCGCCGTCAAGGAATGTCTCGACATCGGCTGCATCGAGGTCATCGAGGACTACGATGCCAGCCGCTCGCTTTCCCGCATGTACGGGCTGAAGTTCGCGCCCGGCTACGGCCCCGAGAACACCCGCCGCAGACCCGACACTGACAGCGAGAGCCATGACCCGCACGATTCATGAACCTGTAGCTTGGCGCCGGTGGTCGTAATGGAGGGGCCTGTCGCAGAAAGCTCCGCCCCGCGGAGCTTTCCAGGCTGGCCCAGTGAGTCAATCGCCCTATGCTCTTGTGAGCCGTGGGCCGGCCTCAGTGCGGTCACAAAGCACACGACCGCCCTTCGACGCGGCCCCTCCATCGGCTGGCCGACCAACAGCGACGTTATCTGAATGACGCTTCGTAGCTCCACAAATCTGCATAACTACAGTTGCAGCCCGAGGTCGTTCGCATCATTACAGTGTGTCAGTTTGCCCAGACTATCAGCAACCGCTCCATGTACTCATCAGTCGCCTGGATGTTCCATGTCTGCCGGGCGTTCCATTTTCTTCATGAATGATTCCGGCTGGCCAAGGCACCGACAATGGAAGCAGCGCTAACCCAAGCAGCGACAGCCGAATTACTGACAACCAGACAGGCGGTGAGTAACACGATTTCCGCCCCTCAAATCCCCCTGTACGTAAAATCCGCATGGGATACCCTTGGTAACTCCCCCCAGTCCGTATTTTCCGCACAGCCCTCCCCGAAAAACACGCACACCCCTGTACGCAAAACCTCGCACCCCCTGTGCGCATTTTCCGCACATATACATATAGAAGCCTTAGAAAAGATACT
>JAUWOG010000500.1 GCA_030612305.1 Armatimonadota bacterium
TCAATGGCGGTGCTGCAGTGCTGCACCGGCAAGTCAAGAGCCGTCCGAACGAGGGCGATGGGGAGTGGAAGCAGCGGCAGCTGATCATCAATACGCCGGATTTCCGTATCGGGAACGTCGCGAAGTTCAACGCGGCCCGCACGACGACGCAGACAGTCGGGGAACAGCCGCTGTACGTTACGAATGTCAGCTTCAATGCCCAACCGTTCGACCCGCTGAGTCTGGATGCGCGGTGGCAACTGAAGGACGACAAGGCTGCAGGTGTCGCGCTCAAGTCGCGGGTGCTGCACAGTTCGTGGGCCTTCTGTGATGCGCTGGAGCTCAAGTACCATTTCACTGAGAGCGAGGTTGCGGAGAAAAGCCCGACGATACTGCGTCACATCGAGCTGGTGAAGAATCCGAAGAAAGCGTCAGGGCTTACCGTAAGTGCGGGATATCTGACCTATGGTGCAGACGGTGTCGAGAGCGATCCGGCACCGATGGTCAAGCTGAGTATTGGCAAGGAGAGCTCGATTCTGCTCAGCGCACTGTACAGCGAATTCGACGAGAAGAAGCTGACAGTGTGGGAAGAGGACCCCGTGGTCTCGGTGACGCTGAAGCACAGTCCCGGTAAGGGCCGGTCTGTGCAGTTCAAGTACCAGGATCAGCAGGGACGCGTTGACGGAGAGCGCGGGATAGGTGTGGCCTTTGGCGCTCTGGGAGGCAGCATGTGCCTGGGCTATTCGCAGAATGCGCTGGGAGCGGACGGGAAGACGATTCGGCGAGCCGACGTGTATGATGCGACGTATGCGCGGGAGATATTCGGAGACCTGAACCTGCAGTTGCGGCTGCTGTATTGCGACTACGTGGAAAATGGCCTGGTGGATCAGCACTACAACATCAAGCTTGACGGTGGCACTGAAGACCGAGGCGGGAAGCTGGCCCTGTCATTTGCTTCCGGCGAGCTCGTGGCGAAGCGCAGTGGTGTGACGATGCTGCCGGGGTCTGTCCTCGACGTTAGCTACACGCGGAAATGGAGCGACCGGGGCCGGTTGAGCCTGTCGCTGCGGCGCGAGACAAGTCCCGACGCAAGTCCCGATCAGGAAGGTGATGTGAGAGGTCATCTGACATACACGCTGGACTTCTAGAAATCGGCCACTGGACAACAACAGAGCGATGAAGCCGGGTGCGGAGTATGCGTCCCGGCTTTTTCATTTGCGCGGAGCCGATTGCACACTTGCGTCAAAGCTGGAAACGCGACGAGGTAATCTGCGGTCGCGCACGGAAGAGTACGCCGGATTGCTTGCTGCTCGCATGAGGCGCAACGAGAGAGGATGATGTGGGATGGACCTGCGCAAGGTGGACGACATGGTTGTGTACAGTGATGAGCGGCACTACTCATCATTTCCGTCCGTCGTCTGCAGGCCGGACGGGCGTCTGGTACTGGCTTTCCGGCGTGCCCCGGAGCGGCGTAGCAGGCCCGGCGGGAGTGTCACCCACGCGGACCCGAATAGCTGGCTGGTGCAGGTCGTGTCAGATGACAACGGCGAGACGTGGAGTGAGGAGCCGACGCCGATATTCATCCATCCTCGAGCGGGAAACCAGGACCCGTGCCTGGCGCAACTGTCAGACGGGACGCTGCTCTGCTCGACCTTCTCGTGGGAACTGCTGTGCGAAGGCGTGGGCGAGTACGAACTGGAGGGCGTAAGGTGCGCGAAGCCAGGGACCGGCTGGTGCATGATGTGCTTGGGCGTCAGCGTCGTGCGATCGGAGAATGGGGGCGAGACCTGGTCGGGACCGGTGGAGTTGGAGCCGGTGCCGCGCCATCCGGAGTGGTTTCCGGGTGCGCTTAACCGTGCCTACTGCCGAGGGCGGATGTGCGAACTCGATGACGGTACGGTGCTGCTGCCGGCGTACTGCACACCTGAGCCCGGGCCGCTGAGGTCGGCGATACTGTACCGGTCGGATGACCGGGGAGAAAGCTGGCGGTACTTCAGCGAGATAGCCTCGGATGAGACCGTCAAGTTCGGTGAGCCGACGCTGCACATGACGGCGGGCGGGAAGCTGATGGCGTTCATGCGGACCGCCGACATGGACGGGTATCTGGCAGTGGCACATTCGCTGGACGGTGGCAAGAACTTTTCGCAGTGGGAGCGTACTGAAGTGTGGGGCCATCCCTTCACGACCGCGACGGTGCCGGACGGGCGGATACTGCTGGCATACGGGTACAGGAGGGAGCCGTTCGGGATCCGGTGCCGGCTGCTGGAACCGGAGTGCGAGGACCTCAATGAGGCGGAGGAGCTCGTTCTCCGTGATGACGGTGGTGGCCCGGATCTGGGATATCCCTGGGCGGTGCGGATGGCTGATGACCGGATGCTGGTTGCCTACTACATGAGTATTGAGGACGGGACGCGACACATCGCCGGGTCGGTTGTTGAGGTTCTTTGAATCTGTCTGCCGATGGAGGCGAAAAGGTATTGTGACACGGCCCGGCGCGCATGTTGACGGTGCCGGTCGGCGGCGAAGGTCTGGTTGCGGGCAGAGGGAGCGGGTCGCTGCTGAGGTTCTGAGCGGCACAATCGAGGCGGTACTGAAGGGAGCGGCAGGATGAGCACGAACGAAGGGGGACAGGCACTCGGGGAGCGGGCGTGTCGGCCGCTGGTCATGGCCCACCGGGGCAACTCCGCGTTTGCACCTGAGAATACGCTGGTCGCATTCGAGCAGGCGCTGGCGCTCGGGGCCGCCGGCTGCGAGTGTGATGTACACGCCACCGCGGATGGGGAGATCGTCGTGATACATGACGCGACTGTCAACCGGACGACCGACGGAACCGGAGCCATCGGCGAGATGACTCTGGAGCAGGTACGGGCGCTCGATGCGGGGAGCTGGAAGGGTGCGGAATTTGCCGGCGAGGGCGTCCCGCTGCTGGCGGAAGTGCTGGAGATGCACATCGGCCGCGGGATGCTGTACGTGGAGATAAAGGACTACGAATGCACGGAGCGCGCGATAGAGGTGATTGACCGGTGTAATGCGCAGGAGTGGGCGTCGCTGTGCAGCTTCAGCTATGATGTCTGCGTGGAGGCGCGGAAGCTGAAACCGGAGTTGCCTGTTGCGCTGATATATTCG
>JAUWOG010000677.1 GCA_030612305.1 Armatimonadota bacterium
CGATATCCAGCACCTCCGCATACGGCAATACTCGGGGGCGGAAGCAGAGCTTCCTCATGAAGCTCAGGCCGAGCCACCCATTGATGAATGATGGGGCCCAAAACGCACGGATCAAGCTGGAGCGCCTTTGCCCTGCAATTCAGGAGTCACAGTACACTAGCGGGGAAGGCTGGTCGGAGGTATTACTGCTTGATTGTTGGAACAGAGAACGAGTGAATGCGCCACAAAGGAGAACGTGACATGCGTGTGAAGGCTTATGAAGTCGAATTGCCGGGCGGGTTGGAGGTCGTTTCGCTGGCTACCGGAACGAGCGGCCGCATCTACGGCGGCATGACCGGAGCGAAGGACCATCTGCTTTTCGAATACGCGCCCGATACGGGAGCTGTGCGTGACCTGGGAGCCAAGGTCGTCTCAGCCAAACAGCTTTTCGATCGCCAGGGCGCGCCGATCAGCCAGAAGATACACCATGCGCTCAGCGCGCTGCCCGACGGCCGCATCGTCGGCGGCACCGGACGGAACGTATCGTACGGCTCCCGACACTATAAGCTCAATGAGGACGACGGCGGGCATGTGTTTATCTATGATCCCGCGACCGACCAGGGGCGCGACCTGGGCGTGCCGGTGCCGCACATGTGGATCAGCGCCACGACGGTGAGTCCCGACGGCCGGACGCTGTTCGGGATGACGTATCATCACAACGACTTCTTCGCGGTGGACCTGGAGTCGGGCGAGGTCGTCTTTGCCGACCAGGTACACGCCGGCGTCTGGGGCGACAGCGCCTGCAGCCACACTATCGTCTGCGACAGAGACGGGATCGTGTACGGGTCGTGTTCGGACGGCTATCTCTTCACCTACGACAGCGCGGAGAAGAAGCTGACCGAGACGGATGCGAAGCTGCCGGGCGAAGACTGCTACCGCATTGACGCGCTACTGGCGGCCGAAGATGGGATGATCTACGGCGGCATGTGGGAGAAGGGGATTGTGTTCTCAGTGGAGCCCGGGTCGCTGAAGATTACGGAGCTATGCCAGCCGAATGACGGCCCGCGCCTCCCCGCCCTGGTCGAACGCGACGGCGTGCTCTATGGTGCAGCGGGCGGCGGAAGCCAGTACGGGACGCGCGGCGCATTTCTATTCGAGTACGACCCGGCGAAGAACGCCTACCGCGAGGTCGGTGCCATTGTGGACGAGGAGGCCGGGATCGAAGCCGCACGAGTCCACGCCATGACGGTCGGGCTCGATGGCACCCTCTACGCCGGTGAGACAGGGGCCACACAGAGCCGCTTCGACGCCGCCTCTGGCGACATCGAGACAGGCATGCACCCGTATCTGTACATCGTGGCAACATAGATTGCCGGCAGCATCATCGCCACTAGCTGCGGGCACCGGGTCGAGGGCGAAGCGCTCTTCGTCGCCGGCGTCCGCCTGGAGCTTGAAGAGCTTGATGAGAAGGTCTTACAATCATGAAGGAGCGTGAGAGACGAGTATGGACAAGGTGCGATTAGGCGTCATCGGTTGTGGACACATGGCCCAGGTGCATCTGGCTGCGCTGGTGGACGGGCCGGAGAACGTCTCGGAGGAGTTGCGCCAGTGGCTGCCGCAAATCGAAGTTCGCGGGCTCGCCGACGTCAACACCGAAAAGGCCGAGACCTACCTCCAGATCTACAACGCGGAATACGCCACCGCCGACCCCGAGGACCTCTTCAAGGACCCCGACATTGACGCGGTGCTCATCACTACCTGGCATGACACGCATGGGCCCTTTTCCGTGCGCGCGATGGACGCCGGCAAGCACGTGCTCATCGAGAAGCCGATGGCGATGACGGAGCAGGAGTGCGATGAGATTCTGGCCGCCGAGGAGCGCTCCGGCGTCAAGTACATGGTGGCATTCCGCTGCCGCTTCGCGAAGGGTGCCCGCGACGTGAAGCGCGAGATTCCCCACCCGGACAACATCATCGCCCATGCGCGTACCGGGGGCATCTGGCCGGAGACGAGCTGGGCGCAGGACCCGATCAAGGGCGGCGGGCAGATACTCTCTCAGGGCTGTCATGTCGT
>JAUWOG010000153.1 GCA_030612305.1 Armatimonadota bacterium
AACATCGCCAGCGCCATGAGGGCACCGCGAGACCATAAGATGGTAGTCGCTATCAAGATGTTCACCGTCCACGCGGCGGCCGAGGAATGGGTCAAAGTGAGGAACATAAGAGTGGAGACGAGCACCGAGCCGCTGGCACCGACGAAGCGAGAGCAGCGCTGGCCGTTGAAGGAAAAGCGCACCTTGCACACCGACGAAGAGATCGCCCTCGCGCGGCAGAACTGCGAGGACCATGAATCGGCGCAGGCGATCCGCAAGGGCATCCTGGCCGCCGCAGAGAGATGGGTGGCCCTGTCTGACGAGGAGGTGCTGCGTCGAGTCCCCGGAGCCGATGTGCCTCGTGCGGCCAATGTCCATGCCGAGGGTTGCCCGGTTCACGGCAGTCAGGTGTACGAGGGCGGCAGTTGCTACCCCTGGAAGCTGGACTGGGACAAACCCTTGACGATCACCTGTCCCGTGGGCGGTGAGGTCTATCCGAGCAACGATTTCTACGGGACCTACACGGACCCCAACAAGATGTTCGGTGATGAGTTGAGGCAGGACCATGCCGACGACGGGTGGGGGTGGATCGCGCCCAACGGCGAACGTTACTGGCTGGTCGGGTATGCGTGTCACTGGTGGTGGCGCAACTTCGTCCTCCCGGGCGTCCTGAATCTGTCGCGAGCCTACGTGCTCACCGGCGAGGAGAAGTATGCGCACAAGGCCGCCCTCATGCTGGACAAGATCGCCACCCACTACCCGGACATGGACTACGAAAGCCAGTCCCGGTACGGCTCGCTGACCGCGAACGCATACAACGGTAAGATACTCAACCTCATCTGGGAGACGTTCGTGCTCACCGACCTGGCGGAGGCCTATGACAACATCTTTCCGGCGATAGACGGCGACACACAACTGCAGCGCGTGCTCGGGAAATCCGGCGAAGAAATCCGCGCCAACATCGAGACGAACCTCCTGCAGGAAGGGGTAGACTGTGTGTTCTCGGAACACATCCGAGGGAACTTCGGGATGCACCAGTCGGCGCTGATCACCGCCTCGGTGGCGAGAGAGAAGGGGCCCACCGATGAACACATTGACTGGCTGATGATGAACCCGGGCGGCTCCTCGTCGAACGAGGGGATGAAATACGCGCTCTACAACTTCATCTATCGCGACGGGATGCCGTTCGAGACCTCCCCGGGCTACTGCAACCTGTGGGTGAGCAAGTTCACGTTGATGGCGGAGGTGCTGAAGAAAGCCGGGACGGACTTCTACGAGAACACGAAGCTGAAGAAGATGTATGACGCGCCGCTGGAGATGGTATCCGCCGGCACCCAGACTCCGGCAGAAGGTGACTCCGGGGGCTGGCACGGCGGCAGGCTCGGTGTGGACCCCAATATCCATCTGCCGGCGCTGCGGGAGTACAACGACCCGCGCTATGCGGCGTGGCTGAGCCGGGCCCCCTTTGACGAACAGGGAGGCTTTCTGCGCTACGAATTGCTCTTTGGCCGCACGCCCACGGGAATGGTGCAGGACGCGTTGGCCGACTACGAGATCCCGACGCCGGTGAGCCGACTTCTGCCCGGTTACGGCATGGCGATACTCAACAATAAGGCCGACGACCTTGCGGCGGTCATGTACTACGGATGGAAGGGTGGTCACGGGCACTGGGACTCGCTCAATCTCCACTTCTTTGACACCAAGGGCCCGCTGATGCCTGACACCGGCTATCCCGACTTCATGAACGCGTTCATCCCCGGCATCTTCACCTGGTCGAAGACGACCATCGCGCACAATACTGCGACTGTGGACGCGAAGAGGCAGTTTGGCAATGCGCGCGGTCGTCTCATGGAATTCATCGCCGACGGCCCGCTCCATCTCGTCACGGTTGACAATCCCGGCGTGTATCCTGACATCCTTGAGCGCTACATGCGGACATTGCTACTCGTCGAGACGGGCGACAGTTCGGGCTACCTGGTTGATGTGTTCCGCATCAACGGGGGCGGGCAACACGACTACAGCCTCCACGCCGGCCCGGGGGAATTCGCAGTCCTCGCCGGTGAGTTCTCCGCACCGCGCACGAAGGGCACCCTCGCCGGTCCTGATGTCGAGATCGGCCAGTTCTATGATGACGCGGTGCTGGGTGCGCCGGACTATCACGGCAGCTACGGTGGCTATGCGGGCAGCGGATTCCAGCATCTGTTCAATGTCCAGCAACAGCAAGGCGAGGCGGACGTGGTGGTCGAATGGTGCCCCTCACATCCCGATACGCCCCGCAAACTCCGGCTCCATCTGACAGCCCAGCCCGGCCAGCAGGCAATCCTCGCCGACGCACAGATTTCGCCCGTCAAACACAAGCAACTGCTCAAGTACGTCATCGGCCGCCGCACAGGAGACGATCTGCGGAGCACCTATGCCTCCGTCATCGAGCCATACCCCTCCGACGGCAGTCCACAGGTGGTGAGCGTGCAGCGACTTGATACGGCCAATGAGACCGGCGTGGCCCTCCGGATCCAACTGCCTGAGGGCTCTGACATCATCTATCACTGTCCGGTGGCCGGCACGCAGGTGAGCCTCCCCGGTGATGTGAGTTTCGACGGGCGTTTCTGCTTCTACCATCTCGGCGAGGGCGCCGGGGTCGCGAACGTGCATGATGTCGGCGGCACGTTCAGTGTCAAGGGCGAGGTGAAGGCGCAGGACGAGACCATCACCGGTCGCGTCGAGGCAGTGGACCCGGAGAACGAGACGATTACGGTCGCGTTGGACGGGGCGCCCGCCGATGTGGCATCCCTATCCGGCCGGACGCTGCTCATCGAGAATGATGATGCTTCGTTCCCGTACCGGATAACCTCGGCTGAACAGACGGAGGACGGCGTCGTCCTGCATATCGCGGGCCAGGTGATGAAATCCGGCTACTGCAGGCTGCGGGAGTATGATGATGCCGAGAAGTATCTGAGGAGCGACAGCTATATGCCCTTCGCCAGCGTCTATGTGGGCGCAACTGTGGCCAACGAAAGCCTCAGCGCTTTCTATCGCGTGATGGAGGCCTCCACGAAAGGCTGCCGCATAGAGCCGGGGGATGCTGATGTCAAGGCCGCATTGCAGGATGCCGACGGCGATGGGATCATCAACTACTGGATACTCGACGGCGGCCCCGGCGACAGAGTACGCATTGACATGGTGGCCCACTTGCAGGAGCAATAAACCCAGCCGTCCCGGAGTGGCGAAACGCTATTGCCGCTCGAACCAGGCGGCGGCAGGCATCGCAAAGGTGTTCCCGACTTCGAAATTGTAGATATAGCCGGCCTCGTAGTTCGCCGGGTCCTTGATCGAGCGGATGAAGGTGATGTCGCCGAGGTCTATCACCGTGCGACCGTCCTCCCGGCGAACCTCCCTGATCTCGTAGCAGGCATCTTGCCCACCGTCATTCTCGATATCTATCCAGTTGCCGACCAGAGCGTTGCCGATTGGTAGCTCGATGTCAGTGTAGATACAGTTGTGCTCATCCATCTCGAGGTCCATGTCGGTGATGATGCCCTCGTATTGTGCGGCAGGAACCTGCAGCTTGAAGTCCTTGCCCGCCAGCAGCGTGCCGGCGACGAGATAGGCGACCTCCGTCTTCCCGTTGCGCGTGCGCACGAAGCCCCATTGCCCCGCGAACTCAATATCGCCGACCTTGCGTGTGACTGAACCATCGTGCGCCGACAGTATGTAGTCTATGATACCGTCACCGTGCTCTATCTCCAGGGCGACTGCCTCCATGCCCTCAACGTCGTCTGCTGCCGGTTCTATCTGCAGTCGCCGGATGCTCTTGATATTGCGAGTGCCCTCATAGCCTTCGATGACAGAGGCATAAACGCTCGCCAGGTCTTCGCCGCTGTCGTGCACGATCAGGTATTTCAGTATCTTCGGGTTATTCGGCTTGCCCAGAATCGGCGGCTCGCCGTCGGACAGTATCACCTCATCATGCGCGCCGAGCATCGTCAATCGCAGCCGCACATCAGTCGGCGCGCCTTTGCCCTGGCCGAGTATGTTCCACGTGTCCTTGACCTCCCATTCCGCATTCCACTGCTCTGGCGGTGAGGTGTCCCGTTGGATGTTGCGGAGGTAGTCAAAGCCGCTAATGCTTCCCGGGACGCTGGCCTCATCTTTGGCAGACTGCGCGAACTCGATATCCGGGCCGGCGAGCGTACCTGTGGCCTGTTCCTGTAACTGCAGGCCCTCCGTGACGACATCTCCCTCTGCCGAATGGAAGCTGAAATGGTGCTCCTTCCCGCCCTTGACGCGGAAGATGTCCACCAGGTAGCTCTCGCCATCTGAGATGTCAATCATGGCATAGCTGCGGCGGTAGAAACTCGTCTGCGGATAGACGCCCTCCCGTGATACGTCAATGAGCCGCACCAGCGGCGAGCAACAGAAGAAGTTCATATTCCCGACGACCGCCCGCTTCTGCCGCGCGGCATCCACGACCACGGTATTGTGGCTGATGGTGTTGCTGGTCCAGCCCCAGCGTTTCGGCCAGCCTCCCGTGCGCTCCGGGTAGCCCAGGTCCGGCATCAGGTTCAGCTTGTGGGTGATGAAGCCGATGTTCAGCCCATCGTAGTGCGTGTGGGAATTGGTGACGCCGCAGCCGTAGTAGAGCCAGGCGGCACGGCGCTCTGTCTCCGGCCCGCTGCGCAGGATACTCAAGCCGTAGCCATTGAGATTGGTATCGCCGCGCTCGATTTCTCCATGCTGCTTGATGATCCCATCTATCTGCTCTGCGACATCCGTCGAGAATCCCTTGGTGGAATGATGATTGAGGTAATGAGCCATTTGCGCGTAATTGACATCCCCAAACTTGCGGAAAGCCTCGAGCGTCGTCCCGGTTGAGGCTCGGCAACCGGGTGAGCCCACACCGCCACTGTCACCGATCTGTGGGTAGTAGCGGTTGGTGCAATTCAGAAGAAACTGGGTTTCGTAGCTCTTCTTTATGCACGGGTATTCGGCGTACATGTCACGGTGTTGGGGCCCTTCGACACCAAGATAGAGATCGGCCAGTTTGCGGCCCATGTTGTAGTGGGTGGAGGAATAGCCCATCGCGGAGGAGCCGCCGGCCCCTTCGCGACCGATGACCGGGCCACTGAACATCTGATGCAGCCCGCCGCGCTCAGGGAAGGGAGCAGCAAACGGCCACTCGAGCAGTTCCTTCCTTGTGGCCTCATCATCAACTAGACTGCCCAGAAATGCCACGGTGTACTCCGCGTCCCCCATGTCGCCGCCATACCCATGGGGTCCGCTCGCCCGCCTTTCGACTATGGTTCGTCCGCCTTCGGCGATCAGGTCTTGCTCGATGTGGTTTCGTGTCGCCTGCGCTGAGCCGCCCCATTCCGGATGGCCACACTGTTTCGCCCGTGCAGTCAGGAACTTCACCAACTCCGGGTCCTTATCAAAGATATCCCAGATGTCATCGTAGGCTGCGGCCCGATATTGCATCTGGTATGGCTCCCAGACGCCGCGGATGGCCTTGCCTGGTTCCCCGCCGGCCAGTACGTCCTTCGAGTAATGAAAGCCCTGCTTGGAGTAATCCATGTCCGGATAGACGTCGGCCATACGCGCAAGTAAGATAGCCACCTTCTCCGCCAGCTTCGGCTCGCCGGTGCGCTGATACTCGGCTGCCATGGACCTGACATCGCTGGTCATGCGCATCCACCAGCCGAAGCAGAAGCAGGCGACGAAATGGTAGTTGTAACCGTCCTTGTCCACATATCCCGTGCCGTCATCCACACCGTACATGTGGAGGGGATCGTTGGGGTCGGGGGGCTCTTCGTTGAACAGCAGCGAGCGGTCTGCGCGGTCCGGGTCAAAAAGCCCATCCGGTCCCAGCCCACTTTTGTAAAACTTCATGAAATCATTCTTCGGGAATATCTCGCCACATGACGGGCATTTGGCCTTCCAGGGCAAGCCCCAATAATCCAGGTGCGCCCGGAACGGATAGTACCCTCCCTTCTCGAAGGCCTTCCGGCCACAGTTCGGGCAGCCCTGGCGGCGGTTGGCTAGCTTCGCCCGATACACCAGCGGCCCCGGCACCAGCGCCCACGTCTCCTCATCGCTCATATCAACATAGCGCGCCCAACTCCGCAGCGCCTTCTCTGCAGCCTCCGCACTTCTCTGACTCTGCAGAGCAGTCACTTGCTCCTCGGTACGCAGATAAGGCCGCTCCGCCGCCCACCCGCGCATACTCATTGCAGCAAGAACGAT
>JAUWOG010000212.1 GCA_030612305.1 Armatimonadota bacterium
CTCGTGTTGGGCACCGCCATCTTCACGCAGCTCAAAGTTGACCTCCTGCCCGACATCACCTTTCCTGTAGTGGCCATTGTTACCCGCTACCCGGGTACGCCGCCGGAGGAGGTTGAGGAGTTCGTCACCAAGCCGATTGAAGAGGCCGCCGCGATAGTCGAAGACCTCAAGAGCATCCGCTCCATCTCGCGCGAAGGCCTATCGGCGGTGATTATCGAGTTCGATTGGGGCAAGGACATGGACTGGGCCGCCTTTGATGCCCGCGAAAAGGTGGACCCGGTCATCGAGCGACTCCCTGAGGATGTCCACCGCCCCATGATTATCAAGCTGGACCCCGGAACTATGCTTCCGGTCATAGCGCTGGGCGTGACTGGCATGGAGGATATGCGCCGTCTCCGAGAGATTACAAATGATGACATCAAGCCGGAGCTCGAGAAGCTCGTCGGGGTAGCGGCGGCCAATATCTACGGCGGCCTGGAGCGAGAAATCCTCGTCGAAGTGGACCGACAACGCTTGCGCGCCTATGAACTTCCTGTTGCGCAAGTCGAGAATGCATTGCGCACGGAGAACCTCAATGTTCCCGCCGGCTTTACTACCGAGGGAACGCGCGAGTTCACCATCCGCGTCGTCGGCCAATTCCCGTGTGTAGCCGACATCTCCGACATCGTCGTCGCCATGCGCAATGACACTCCCGTCTATCTGCGCGATGTAGCGCGCGTGAAGGATACGCACAAAGAGGTACGCAGCTACGCCCGCGTCAATGGACAGCCCTGCGTCAGCCTGGCCATTATGAAGGAGACCACCGCCAACACCGTCGAGGTTTCTCAGATGGTGCGTGAAGCCATAAAGACCCTCCCGGACAAGCTGCCTCCAGGCATACAACTGACCGCGACCTGGGACCAGGCGGACTTCATCACGGACGCCCTTCACAACCTCTATGGTGTCGCCATCGAGGGCGCTGTCCTGGCAATGCTCATCATCTTTCTGTTCCTCGCGACACTCCGAGGAACACTCATTGCCGGCATCTCCATTCCTCTCTCCGTGCTCGCCACATTTGTCCTCATGTACTTCGGCGACATGACCCTCAACATCATCACCATGGGCGGATTGGTCCTGGCCATCGGTAGAATTGTGGATGACTCTGTTGTAGTGCTCGAGAACATCTACCGGCACCTTGAGGACGGCGAGCCCGTCGTGGACGCCGCCACCAGTGGCACCGGCGAACTGGCAATGGCCATTGTCGCAGTCACCCTCACCACCATGTGCGTGTTCTTCCCCATCATCTTTGTCGGCGGCATGGTATCGGTCCTCTTCACCCCGATGTCTCTCGTCGTCATGTTCGGGCTTTTCGCCTCTATGGTTGTAGCTCTCACTGTCATTCCGATGCTCGCGACTCGCATTATTCCCGCGGTTCACGTCGAGGGTGGAGCAGATCAACTCGCGCACGGTCCGGTATCGCGCGTGCTTGCTGCGTTCAATCGAGGCTTTCGCGCGGTCGCAGCCTGGTATCGCCGGGCGATAGACTACTGCCTCAACCATCGTGCCATTGTAGTGGCTACAGCCGCCGGCTTGTTTATTGCAAGCCTGATGATGCTGATGTTGGTGGGGTTTGAATTCTTCCCCGAGATGGACCGGGGAGAGGTGCAACTGGTGCTCGAAACGCCGATCGGCTCGTCGGTAGAGTACACCAACGAGATAGCCCAGCGGGTAGAGGCTATTGTCAGGCAGTTCCCCGAAGTGGAGACTACACAGTGTGTCGTAGGCGAGGTTGGGGGCGGCGGTCTGGCTCTGATGTTTGGGGCTGTCTCTGGAGCGCGTCAGGCAACCTTGCTCGCCTCTCTGGTGGACCGTCAAGAGCGCCAGCGGAGCACCGAGGACATCAAGAATGAACTGCGCGAAAAGCTCGCCCAGATCCCCGGCATCACCTACCACTTTGAAGAGATGGTGGGCATGGGCCAAGGAGCCGACGTGGAAATCAACATTACCGGAGACGAGCTGGCGGTCCTCAGTGGTCTGGGGGCGCAGGCACTTGACAAGATCAAGGACGTGCCTGGACTTCACGATGTTCGACTGGACTGGGAAGTCGGCAGCCCCGAGTACCAGATATTTGTGGACCGTGACAAGGCCGGCCGCCTCGGGCTTACCGCCGGCGGTATCGCTCATACCATCCAAACACTCGTGCAAGGTACCCGGGAACTGACCAAGTATCGGGAGGCCGGCAAGGAATATGACATCACGGTCCGTGCCCGGGAGGCCGACCGCGACTGGATTGACACCGTCAAGCAAACCGACATCGTTACGCCTTCCGGCGCGGTCGTGCCCCTCAGCGAAGTTGCCACAGTACGGACGGCGCGCGGCCCCACTCAGATCAGCCGCGACGAGCGCCGCCGCTCCGTCTCCATTCAAGCCAGTAAATCAGAGCGCGCTCTTACCGACATAATGGCCGATGTAGATGAGCGGATGCAAGCAATGCAGTGGCCCGAAGGTTATCGCTACGAGTTCGGTGGAGCTGAGGAAGACCGCCAGGAGGCCTTCGCCGGAATGGGGCTGGCGCTGCTCATAGGCGTCGTCCTTATCTACATCATCCTCGCATCCCTCTTTGAGTCCCTCATCCATCCGTTCACCATCATGTTGGCCATTCCACTCGAAGTCATCGGCGTTTTCGCAGCAGTCCTGCTCACCGGCACCAGCGTGAGCATCATGGTGCTGATGGGCGTCCTCATGTTGACCGGGATTGTCGTCAGTAACTCCATCCTGCTCGTCCAGATGATCAACATACTCAGAGAACGAGGACTGCCTTTGCGAGACGCAATAGTTGAAGGTGGCGGCGTGCGCCTGCGCCCCATTCTCATGACCGCTATTGCGACGCTCTTTGCGATGCTTCCCTTGGCCCTGGCTCTGCGCGCCGGATCCGAGATGTGGCAGGCGCTGGGAATTACCGTCATCGGCGGGCTCATCACTTCCACCTTCCTCACGCTGTTCGTGGTACCGGTAGCCTACAGCCTCTTTGAGCAGGTCAGCGACTGGCTCACCGGCGTTCTTCACTTGTCCAAAGCACACTGATAGGAGGAGGCCGGCTCCATGGCATCTCCAGCGTCTTCAGGAGACCGCGTATTCCTGATGATGATCTGTGAAACGCTGTTTGCCCAGAGAATGAGCGAACTTCTCGACGAGTTGAGTGTGCCCGGCTACACCCGCTTTGGAGGCGTCTCAGGGGTTGGCGAGACGGGCCGTCACGAAGGCACGGCCATTTGGCCGGGCAGCAACACGATCATCTTCGTTGCCCTGCCAGACCCCGACCTGGCCGACGAGATCATGCGCCGCGCCGAACGCATCATCGCTGACGAATACCAGAAGCGCCCCGGCTTCGCGGTGTTCAAGATGCACGGCACGCAGATCGCATAGCTCCCCCCGCCCCGGCCGTTTGCCTTCCGCCTTTCGCCGTTTGCCGTCGCCGTTTGCCTTCCCCCGTTGCTTTTCTTCTGCCACATCTCCCACTACGCAGCCCACTCGACGAACTGGGCCGAAGGTTTCTCCGCCAATTCGCTCAAAGGCCAAGGTACTGACCGGCGGGGTGGGGAATATGTGTGGGATGCGCGACGCAGTTCTGCGTCGCACAACTGCAACGGAATGGCAGGAAGGTGATCGTCTTGGAGGTCGAGAGCATGAGGTATATGGGAACACTACTTGCGATGGTGCCGGCGGCGGTAGCGATGCTGGCGATGACTATGCCGGCGAACGCGGTGCGTGACTACGGAGGTTGGTACACGCAGGAACGCGTCGAGAATCTGCGTGCCAACTGTGAGAAGTACGACTGGGCGAAGGGCCAGCGGGACGCAGCCGCAGGCTCCGCGAAGAGATACATGGAACTGAGTGACGATTTCCTCTGGAAGCTGATTCCGGGCCAGAAGCTGCCCCGTGCCATTGATGTGAGCATGAACAGGATTGACGGCGTTCAGGTGCGGCCGGGGTGCCTCAAGTGCGGGCATGACATTGACAAATTCGGCGGGTATCCGTACAACCCCGATATCCTGGGCAAGCCCTGGAAGCTGACTTGCCCGTCATGCGGAGCCGTCTTTCCGACCAATGACTTCGCCAAGTACTATGAGAGCG
This sequence comes from Armatimonadota bacterium, assembly GCA_030612305.1. Taxonomy (GTDB): domain Bacteria; phylum Armatimonadota; class Zipacnadia; order Zipacnadales; family UBA11051; genus UBA11051. The sequence continues at coordinate 4,114 of JAUWOG010000212.1, forward strand.
GCATTGATGAGACGGGAGCTTTCGACTCGGAGAAGGCGGACCGCAGCTTGCTCTTCAATGCTGAGCATCCCGATCCCAAGGACCCGCTGCACAAGTACGGTGTGGATGACGGCTTCGGGTATTTCGACAAGGATGGCAACCGTTTCCTCTTCATCGCCTACTTCAACTGGAAGCAGTGGACCTTCATCCGGAGCGTGGTGAGTGTCTATGCCCGCGCTTACCTCTACACTGGCGAGCAGAAATACGCGGACAAGGCCCTGGTGATGCTCGACCGCATCGCCGACCTCTACCCCGACTATGACATCCGGCCCTACACGACGCTGCACTACTACCACTCGGGCGGCAATGCGGGCAAAGTCGAGGCCAACATCTGGGAGTGTGGCGTCGTCACAACTCTGGCGCGGTCAGTGGAGATGGTGCTCTCGGGAACCAGGGACGCCCCAGAGTTGTACGCCTTCCTGGCGCAGAAGGCGAAGGAATACGAGATAGGGGAGAAGGGCACCCGCGAGTTGCTCGTGCAGAATCTCGATGACGGTATCCTGCGCGAGGGGGCCAAAGCGGTGATAAGTGGCGATGCGCGCGGAAACCAGGGCATGCACCAGTACGCCATAACCACGTGCGCGGTCGCTCTGGACCAGAACCCGGAGACCGAGCAGTGGCTCGACTGGGTCTTTGCCCCCGATGGTGGCAACATACCCGGCGTCATTGTCGGAGGCATAGACCGCGACGGAGTGGGCGCTGAGGCCGCCCCGGGCTACTCGATGTCATGGGGCGGCAATATCGGTCAGGTCGCGGACATGGTGAGCGACTATGCCGGCTACACGAAGCACGATGTCTATCGCGACTTCCCGCAGTTCAAGGCGACGTTCCTCGGCGGCTTCAATATCGTGGTAATGGGTTATGCGACACCGAACATCGGGGATGCTGGGAGCTGCGGCAGCACCGGCAAGGTGGTGGCCGGGGCTGAGTACATAGCGCGGGGCTACAAGTACCTCAAGGACCCGACTATCGGCCTGGCCGCCTACTATGCCAACAGGCAGAGCGCAAAGGGTATAGCCCGCGACAGCTATCACTCAGAGC
>JAUWOG010000609.1 GCA_030612305.1 Armatimonadota bacterium
GAAGGGATGTGACATCGCGCAGGTGTTGGTCAAGTCGCGGCAACTGGTGAGTTTCAACGGCGGCTGCGGCGTCAGTAAACTCACGGCTGTGGTGAGTAACGACGGCTTTGCCAAGGACACTCGCGAGTTTGGCTCGGTGGAGATCTCCGCGGAGCTCCCCAACGGGCTGACGGACTACTCGATGCGGCCGGACAAGCCGATGACGGCGAGTCATGTCCGCATCATCGCCGTCCCCTATACCGACAAGCACAATATCTATATCGACTCCGTCCAGCTCAACGGCATCGCGCCGAAAGAGGAAATAGCCGGCAGCGGCTTCCACATGAATGGACTGCAGATAGCCGACATTGATGGTGACGGTCGCGATGAGGTCTTCGCCGGCGGCAGTGATAAAGCCATCCACGCCATCGCGTCTGATGGCTCGGGGATGTGGCAGTATCCACTCGACAGCGTCGTCAATGCCCTGACGATCGCAGATAGCACCGGCAAGGGTGACTACCAGATCATCGCCGCATGTGAAGACAAGACGATGTACTCGGTGAAGCCGGATGGGAGCGAGAACTTCACCGTGACTCCGCCGCCGAGGACGTACGCCCGGCCCGGCTACCGAGGTGTCAAGCCCTTCACCAGCCGCCTGACCGTCGCCTACAACGCCGACATAGACGCTGACGGTGACGCCGAGATCATCATCGGGTCCGCCAACTGGCGCACGTATGTCTATGACCATCTGGGCGAGCTGATCTGGGACGAGGTCTGCTGGGCGCACACACCGACTTGCGGCGATGCCTTCGACCTCGATGGTGACGGGAAGAAGGAAGTCATCATGGGCAACAGCTACACGAGTGCCGTGGTGTATTCGCCGGAGGGCAAGGTCATCGGCTCGGGTGGAGGCAGCGGTCACGCCGGCCCCACCGCGCTCAAGTGCGCCGACCTCGACGGCAACGGCAAGGGGGAGATAATAGTCGGTGACCGCGCCGGTGTCATCTGGTTCCAGGAATGGCAAGGCCGCGGCCTGCCGAGGTACCAGACGGCGACCGATATCGCTACCGTGGATATCGCCGATCTCGACGGTGACGGCAAGCTCGAGGTCGTCGTCGCTTCGAAGAACTACATCCTCTATATCTTCGATGCCGACGGGCAGCCCATCGCTCAGACCAACCTGCTGACGGCGGTTCGCGACATTGAGATCGCCGACGTGATGGGGGATGAGACGCCGGAGATTATCTGCGCGTGCGAGGACAATAGCGTCAAGATCGTCAGCCCCGAGGGCGAAATACTCGGCTGGTACATGGCCGCCGGCTGGATGCGCAATCTGGCGGTCTGTGAACTGGACGGCAACGCTGAGACCAAGGAGATCGTCGTGAGCTGCGATGATGGGGCGATATACGGCCTGCAGGTGAGGCCGTGACCTAGATTACTGATGAATGGAATTACACACTCGGCAGAACGGAGTCGGGCTGGAAGCTGGCAATTGAACAAGCACAGCTTGTTCGATTGCCACCTGAGCTTGCTGCGTTGCAGCAAGCTCAGGCCGACCTACGCGAGGGGAGTGGAAGGCCGACCTACGCGAGGCGCAGAAGAACGGCCTGGAGCATCGCTGCTGGCGATATTCCAGGCCGTGTTGCTGTGCCCTGGGGGCGTCTTCTCAGCGTATCTCAAGGTGGCTTGCGTTATCGGCATAGGCATCACGGATCATGTCCAGCGCAGCGGTGCCTGCCGGATCGAAGGTCTCGCCCCGGCTGTCAACCGGGCGCATGAGCCGCAGCGGCATCGGAGCAAGGGCCGCGCACAACTGCGGCAGGTCGTAGTGCAGCAGGCTGCCATAGGCGATGTCGGCGAAGTGCGGCACCGTGAATTCCCCGTCGCGCAGCATCAGCTCGTATGACCAGAGCGTGTCGCGGAGTTCGAGGCCGGCAAGCCGCCCGTCCAGCACCGCTGCATGAAGTGCCCAGATGCCGCCGCGACCGCGGCCCTCAAGGACGATGTGCTCATAGCCATATTCGTCGCGGAGGAACCGCAGCGCGGCGAGGATGTCGCGCACTCGCAGCCGGAGTAGCGAGAAGCCCATTATCTCGGCGAAGTTAGCCGCGAAGGCCTCCCGGCCAAGCGTGCGGGCAGAGTTCGGGCTGCGTGCCTCGTACGATTGCTGCCCGTGGGAGCTCATGTCGGAGAGGCCTGTGCCGCAGGCTGTCAGCAGTGCGAGACTCTGCTCTTCGCTTGCGCTGCTTCGCGCGAAGGCCTCGTAGTCCGGCTCCTCCGTGACCATCAGCCGGACCGTCTTGGTGTCCGCGCCAGCTCTCTTCGTGAAGAGGCCCGCGTAGAGGCCCGCATCGGCTGCGATGAGCCTGCAGTCGGTGTCAGCATCGCCGGGCAGGCCGACACGGGCCGGGGCGAAGGCCTTCTGGTCCACGAGCTCCACCGGCGTGGCGAGAGCCAGGATGTCCGCGAGCGTACTCCGCAACTGCTTCGATGGCAGCGCGTGGGCCAGGTCGGGCTTGCTGCACTCGAAGGTCTCGAGGACAACATCATGCACGTTGCGGCTGTCGGTGGAGG
>JAUWOG010000728.1 GCA_030612305.1 Armatimonadota bacterium
CCCAGGTCCAGGTGTGGAGGCGCTCGAACCAGTCGCACAGATCGTCGCGGCCGGTGAGGTGATGGGCCAGGAGCACGGCGTAGAGCGCCTCGATATGCACCCACCAGAGCTTCATGTCCCACTCGAGGTACGAGGACGGGAGGCCGGCGGAGTCGAGGAAGTAGAGCAGGCCGCCGTGTTCTTCGTCCCAGCCCCGTTGCAGCGACCACTCGATGATCTCGACGGCACGGTCGCGGATGGTGTCGTCGCCGCGATGGCGCGCCTCGTGAAGGACGAACCAGGCCGACTCGAGGGCATGGCCGGGATTGATGACGCGGCCATCGGGAGTGTCGGCGAGTGTGCCGTCGGGATGGACGTTCTCGAAGAGGGCGCGCTGCTCGGGATGGGTATGGAGGTCGAGGATGCGGTGGAGCATCTCGTCACCAGTCTGGTCGTATGCGGGGTCATGCTCGACGGCGCGGAGTTCCTGGATGACGTTGAGCAGGATCATCGGGATGGCGTGAGTGATCATGGACGGGTTCTCGGGGTATGAGAGGGTGTCGAGACCGGGCTGCCGGGCCATGTCGAGAGTGCGGAGAAAAAGCTGCGCGGCCTGCCGGCGCGAGGCGTCATCGTCGGTAGCGCGGGCGTACTGGGCGAGCGCGCAGATGGTGAAGCACTCGGAGAAGATGCCCCAGGGCCTGGTGAGGCGCCGGCCGCGATCGGTGACGGCGAAGTACATGCGGCCGGTTTCGTCGAAGCAGTGGTCGTTGATGAATTCGAGGCCGCGGCGGGCGGCCTCAAGCCACTGTTCGCGGGGTTCTACGCTGTTGTAGAGGCGGCAGAACATCCAGACGAAGCGGCCTTGCAGCCAGACGTACTTGTTGGTATCGTAGAGTGTGCCGTGGCGGTCGAAGCAACTGAAGAAGCCGCCGGCGTCGGGGTCGGGAGAGCGCTGCTCCCAGAAGGGGATGGTGCGCTCAACAAGCTCGGCATGATAGAGATCGGCCAATTCACGAGCGCGTGCAGGTTCCATCGGCTCACCTCGCTGGAGTGAGGATTTCCCCGCGTCAGGCCATCTTCAGGGATGCACTAACTGTCGCAGGAGATGGATAATGATGGCCAGGCAGGAGTGCCTTGCGGAGTCATATTCGCCGTCGCGGTGGGGTGGCCTTCATGGGCGGGAGGTATACAATGTGACAATAGCAGCCCGATAATGGCACAGACTAGCCTTGACAACGTGCGGAAGTGTAGGCAGAATAGTGGGAAATCCGGATGATTGCCTCCTTGAGACCTTGGGGATTGAGGGGATGCACAAGGGAGTTGTGGGTTATGGAAGAGGTCATGGAGTATCGCACGTCCACGTACGAGCCCTCCACACGTATCAGCAAGCTGCGCGAACGCGCGCTGTCTCAGCCTCCGGCACTGTCTGAACGCGCCATGTACAGGCATTACTACTACCTGGAGGGCTGGATGGCAGCGGGCGGCGAGTCATTGCCGATGCGCAGCGCCTCGGCGCTGGCAAATGCCATCGAGAAGATGCCGGTGGCGATGGTTGCCGGGGAGTTGCTGGTCGGCGAGCACGGTAGCAGCGATGACCTCAGCGGCTCCTTGGGCGACCATGAGGATTTCGCCGAGGGGATTGCGGAGAGCTGTCTGAGCGCTGACGAGCAGGAGCAGATGAGGCAGTGGCTGGGGCAGGGGCCTTTGGATTTCCAGGAGTTGGCGCCGGTGGGTCCCTGGCCGGAGGAACTGGAAAGGG
>JAUWOG010000097.1 GCA_030612305.1 Armatimonadota bacterium
TCCACCTGGCTCATTGCGCGTTCCGGTATGTGGGGCTCCTGCCCCGTTCCCCCCAGCATCATGTCCAGGGCGGTCCACACCAGGGGGCGATCCAGGTGGATCAGCATCTCCGGACCGTCGCTAAGCGAGCAAAAAGACGCCAAGACCGCATCGTCCGGCAGGGAGCCCAGGTATTGGCGTAAACTCATTCGATCCACCGTGATGAAGCCTACCTCGCCCGCCCCAGCGAGATAGCCGTGGAGGGTGCGGTTCAGAGCCGAGCCGATACAATCACAGTCGTTTTCTATCTGCCGCACCTGGGCGGCGGAAAGGCGGTGAGCGCGCCGAAAGTCGTAGAGAGTTATTTCAACGCCGGCGCTCTCGTTGTTACGAACGTGCTGGGTCAGTGTGGCGCCGAGCGTGTCAAGCTCTTGTTGGGAAACGATGTAGCCGGAGGCGTCGTTAGCAGGCATAACGCGGGGCTCCCTTCGCTAGCGGGCATAGCGCGGGGCTCCCTTCGACTTACAGGTCAGAATACCTGTCCGACAAGGCTACCCAGTGGGACTCTTTGAGTTGTGTGCAATACTATTTCGGCCCCGGTCGCCAGGACTTTAGCATTACAGGCTCATTATAAGCCCTCCGCGTCGGCCAGAACCTGTTCCAGCTCTTTTCGAAGTTGGCCAAGTTCCTTTGACTTAAACGCGCTCTTGGTCGCCTCCAGCACACTGACAGTATGCTGCAAACTGTCCACAAGCGTCGCCACACGCGGACAATCCATCAGATGGCAGGCATTTGATTGCGGCTGCCGGCTGGCTAGGGCCTCGGTGAGGTGCTGCAAGTCAAACAGCGTCTCGAATACGTTGCGCATGGTCAAGGTGACGAAAGTGCTGATGTCCAGCGGTGAAGCCTGTCCTGCCAGGAGACGGATACGGTTCTTTATGACCTCCAGATCTTTCTGCCATTCTGCCAGTCGCTGATTGGCAAGGCAGACTGCCCGGTAGCTGGATTGGGAGTTGACCCCGGCTCTTACTATTTCCAGCAGTCTCTGGGGCTCAACAGGCTTGATCATGTAGGCCAGCAGCGGCAGTTTAAGTCCGCTGACGCCGGAATTCAAGTCCGCCTCGCTGGTCACCACGATTACCGGTATGGCATCAGCAACGTGTGGCAGTTCACATACAACTGACAGTGCTGGGGTGCGGCATACATTGGTATCAGCGATTAGCAGGTCGTAGTCCGTCGCACACAGCATTTCAGCCGCGGTTGCTCCGTCAGGTGCGCAATCGCACTGGTACCCTTCCCCGCGCAACAGGGCGGCAGTCCCGCGGGCAAATCCCTCTTCGCCATCCGCGATCAGCACGTAGCCGGAGTCACTCATTGTCGGTTGTCCACCACCTGTCTGAGTAATGGTTTCTGAGCCAGACCGCGAGGTGGGGCTGTTTGGCAGCACAAATCATGCCCCTACCCCTGCGTTCCATAGCTCCTGTGGCGCAAAAAACAAGGCACAACCAAAATCGCTGTCCCAAAGGACAGTGACTCGATTGCGCCTTCGACTTGCAGGCCTTTTCATCCCGCCCGGCAAGGCCAACCTGTACTAGAGCTGAGCATTTGCCGACCGCTCATGCCCCGTCCGTCCTTGGACTGTCCGCACAGGCATCCTTGCCCACAATAGTATTCTACAACACCCAACGCGACTCCTCGTGGTGGCAGCAACGGGATTCTGCAATCCGTGCTCGTCCCTTTACCACGGTCGCGCGACCCCTTCTCCGGATGCCCGCAAGGCCGAATACATTCGCCTGCCTGCTACCTGGGCTCTCCGGGGTCATCTGTTCCTTGCCGGCTGCGACCTCCGGGGGTGTCACCCACAGCGTCCCGATACCCTTGCTGCAGATGACCACTTTCGCCGTCGCAGCACCGGGCGCGGCGGTGAAGTCCAGCTTGACTTCCCGCCAACTCCTCGCCCGGGGTGGCGCGGCCGTAGGAGAACCACACCTTGGCATCCGCAAAGCCGGGGTCGCCCTTGGCCGGTGGCTTGACCAGCTTCGAGCGCTTGGCTCCGGCCGGGCTCGGCGGTGTCCCCGCGGGCGCTGGTTTCGCCGGCGTGTTTCAAGTCCGTGTCGGCGGTGGCGTTGATCCACTGCTCACCCTCGAAGTCATCAAGTATACGCGACTGGGCCCCGTATGCAACCGTTCCCGCCAGCGCCAGGATCATCGTCAGCAGGGGCCACATTCGCACCTGTCTCATAGCTGTCTCACCTCGTGGTGCTCAGAATGTACTTCTCATCTCTGTTGTCAGTGAAGGCTATTGCCACAACCAAAGCGAAAGGGCCATCGTCGAAGGAGCACACGCGACAGCTTGCCTTGTTTTGGGCAAGTGGTATAATTGGCCGGACGCGGAGCTTGTCGGCGGAGCTTGCCGGCTCTGCGCGGCACGCAACGAAGGGCTACATTCGCATGGCACTGCTGCTGAGAATGCTGGTTTTCACCCGCCGCTACCGCTGGCTGCTTGCCTGGGCGCTCTTGCTCGTCTTCGTCGCCACCAGCCTCGGCCTGGTCACCCCGCATCTCATGGGCATATTAATTGACAAGGTGGCCGGCTTCGAGAAGCTTGGCGAATTCGGCAATGTCCCGGCGAGTCAGCTACTCGCGTACCGCGACGAGGCCTGGCGCTTCCTCTTCGTCATCTGCGTCGCCATCATCGGTATTGCACTTGTCGGCAGTCTCACCGAATATCCGCGCCAGATGACGTTGATGTTCGTCGGCAACCGCGTCGTCTATGACATTCGCCGCCGTATCTTCCGTCACCTCCAGCACCTGTCCATGCGCTACTTCGACAGCAACCCGCACGGCCGCCTCATGGCCCGAGTGCTCTACGATGTCGAGGCCGTCCAGGGCCTTGTCAGCGGCCAGCTTGTCTCAATCGTCACGAATCTCATTACGCTGATTGTCGCCACCGTCATATTGTTCTTCTACAACCCCCGGCTTGCCGGGCTCGCCGTCGGCGTTCTCCCCCTCTATGTCATCAACTTCCTCATCATCCGCAGCCGCATTCGTCATGCCGCCGCCGAAGCCCGCGAGCAGTACTCCCAGATCTACTCGACGCTCTCCGAGAGCATCTCCGGTATCAAGGTCGTCAAGTCCTTCACCCGCGAGAGCTCGGAGGTCCGCGGCTTCGCAAGCGAGGTCCGCGAGAGCATCGGCTTCAATCTACGCCTGGGCCACTGGCAGATTCTCCTCGGCATCGGCGCCAACCTCATCACCCGCTTCGCCAATATCGGCATCCTCCTCTATGGCGGCTACATGGTCCTGTTCACCGGCGAGATGACGATGGGCCAGCTCATCGCCTTCCGCACCTACCAGAATCAGCTCTACGCGCCCGTCCTGATGCTCGTCACCATCAACAACCAGCTCCAGACCGTCATCGCCGCCGTCGAGCGTATCTTCGAGACCCTCGACACCTCACCCGACATCGAAGAGCGACGCGACGCGGTCAAACTCGACCGCATCGAGGGCCGTGTCGAGGTCCAGAACCTGTCCTTCTCCTACGAGCCCGGCGAACTGGTCCTCGAAGATATCAACTTCGTCGCCGAACCGGGCACCGTCACCGCACTCGTCGGCCCCAGCGGCAGCGGCAAGACGACGCTCGTACACTTCATCCCCCGCTTCTACGACCCGCAGGAGGGACGCGTCATCATAGACGGGCACGATCTTCGCGACGTCTCCCTCAGTTCCCTGCGCCGCCATATCGCCATGGTCATGCAGGAGGATTTCCTCTTCAGCGGGACGCTGCGTGAGAACATCAAGTACGGCCGCCCGCGCGCCACCGATGAAGAGGTCGTGCAGGCCGCCATGGCTGCCAATGCCCATGACTTCATCATGGAGTTCCCCGACGGCTACGAAAGCATGGTCGGCGAGCGGGGCACGAGGCTCTCCGGAGGCCAGCGCCAGCGCATCTCCATCGCCCGCGCCCTCCTGCGCAATCCCAAGATCCTCATCCTCGATGAGGCCACCAGCGCCCTCGACTCCGAATCCGAAGCCCTCATCCAGACCGCCCTCGAGCACCTCATGAAGGATCGCACCACCTTCACCATCGCCCACCGGCTCTCGACCGTCATGAATGCCGACACGATCCTCGTGCTCGACAAGGGGCGCATCGTCGAGCGCGGGAAGCACGCCGAGCTTGCGACTAACGGCGGCGTCTATGAGATGCTCTGCGAAGTCCAGTTCAGCCAGGCCATCGAGAAGATGAAGGAGCACGAAGCGGAACTGCGCCGCGCGAAAGAGGAATCGTCGCCCGCTGAAGACGAGAGCGACGCGTCAGACGAGAAGAAGGACTGACCCCTCACAGCGATCGGCCTTCCTCGGACCAGCCACAGCACGCCAAACTCAACCCACCGGGAAGTGATAACCAATGCTCATAGACTTCCACTGCCATGTCCATGACGACGGCACCGGCGCAGAGACGGATGCCGTCGCCGAGGAGGCCCGCCGCATCGGCCTCGACTATGTCGTCATGTACGAGTGCGTCACCCACTCCCGCGAAAGCCTCGAGATAGTCCAGCGCTGCAACGAGATGTGCCGCTTCTCCTACGAGCGCGACCCCGACTTCTTCATCCCCTTCGTCTATACGCATCCCAACCTCGGGCAGGCCGGCATTGACGAACTCAAGAAGGGCTTCGACTGGGGAGCGCGCGGCATCAAACTCGAAATCGCCTCGGTCATCACCGATAAGTGCGTCGAGCCGGTCATCGAGTTCGCCATCGAGCGCGATGTCCCACTCGTCCAGCACTGCTGGCACAAGATCACCGGCAACTATCCGTGGGAGACTGAGCCGCTCCACTGCGCCGAGATCGGCCGGCGCTATCCGGAGCTGAAGCTGGTCATGGCGCATATCGGCGGCGACAACCGCTGGGGCATCCGCGCTATTCGCGACGTCCCGTCCGTCTATACCGACTGCAGCGGCTCGATATCCGACTACGGCCACATCGAGGACTGCGTCGCGCAGCTTGGTGCCGAGCGCCTGCTGTGGGGCACCGATGCCCGTGGCGCTGACTACCTGTACACTCTCGCCAAGGTCCGCGACAGCCACCTGTCCGATGAGGACAAAGCCAAGGTCCTGGGCGGCAATGCCGCCAGATTGCTCAACCTGTAACGACTGCACGACCAGGGATGATACCGATGATTGACTTCTGCTGCGACATAGGCAACTACGCCTTCCGACAATGGCCCGCTGCCGATGTAGTCGGCACGCTCCCGCTCATGGACCGCGCCGGCATTGACACGGCCCTCGTCGGCAGCATTGATGCCATCACCTACGTCTCCCCGCATCCTGCCAACGAGCGCCTCATGGCCGACATCAAGGCCAACGATCCCGCGGGACGCCTGATTCCGCTCACCGTCCTCAGCCCCGTCTATCCCGGCGTCGAGCGGGACATGGAAGAGAGCCGCGAGCTGGGCTTCCGCGGCCTCAAACTGTACCCCAACTACCACGGCTACCATGCCGACGACGCGCCGGCGCTGCGGCTCATCGAGATGGCGACCGGCTTCGGGTGGCCGGTGCTCGTCACCATGCGCGTCGAGGACGAGCGCCACCATCACCCGCTAATGAAGGGCGGGGGCGCTGACCTCAAGACCGTCATCCGGGCCGCAAAGCAATTTCCGGAGGCCACCATCATCCTCAGCGGCGGCAGCAGCGCCGAGACGCCGCAGTTCCTCGCAGCCACTCGCGACCTGCCCAATGCCTATGCCGAGCTATCCTACGGCAAGCGGCCGATGAAGGCGCTGGAGGGCCTGGTCGGGCAGTTCGGCAGCGAGAAGATGCTCTTCGGCACGCACATGCCGTTCGTCTATCCGGGCTGCGGCATCGCCAAGATTGCCGAAGCCGCCATCCCCGACGACGCCAAGCACGCCATCCTCGAGGGCAACGCAAAGCGCATACTGGGCCTGTAGCACCTATTGCGTATTGTTCGCATTTGGTGTACAATTGTTCTCACTATGAGAACACCGGGCCGTATTGCAGAAGCCCTCTGGCCTCAGACGCGGCGGCGCGTCCTGGGCCTTCTCTTCGCGCGCCCCGACCGCGCTCTACACTTGCGCCAGATCGCGCGCGATACAGGCACCGCCGTCTCCGCCGTCCAGCGGGAAGTCACCTCGCTGTCGCAGGCTGGTCTCCTCACCCGCACCCAGGCGGGGAGACAGGTACACTACCAGGCCAACCGCTCTTGCCCGGTCTTCAGCGAACTGCGCGCCTTCATCATGAAAACAGTGGGGATGGCCGACGTGCTGGCCGGGGCTCTGGCTCCGCTGGCTGACCAGATAGACGTGGCATTCGTCTATGGCTCGTGTGCTCGCGGCGAGGAGACTGCCGCCAGTGATGTGGACGTTCTCGTCATCGGCACCGCCCCCGACGTCATCGCAATCAACGTAGCCCTCTCCGACGCCGGCCTCAACCTCGGCCGCGAGATCAACCCCGTTGTCATGACTGCGTCCGAGTTCAAGCGTCGGCTCGCTGAGGGCGATCATTTCCTCAAGTCCGCCACCGCCGGCCCCCTGATATTCCTCATAGGAGACGCACATGAGCTTGCGCGACTTGGCAGCTAAGGGCTTCATCACGCAGAAGGCGAAGCAGGAGATGCTGAAGGGCAACGCGAGGCGGATATTGGGACTCTAGCAGTGCGTGCCGGAGCACAGAAAGAGACACGCTGCCAGAGATGATCCCCTTCTCATTTCGGGGGCGACAAATTTCGTGAATCAGTTGCTGCTGTTATGGGGTTGCCAGCCTGACGATATCCTCGGGGCTCATGTGGCGGGTGCCTTTTGTGCTCTTGCCATCAGAGTACAACAGGACGATCTCACCATCCCGCTCTAGTCCGTGCAGACCTCTCACTATATCGAACACGGGGATCTTCTCCCTACCTCCCGAATTCACTATCCTACCAACTGTCATATTATCACCGAAAGGGCCATCGAGCTCGGCTATCACAAAGTCCATTGCGTCGCCCACCGCCTGATCCTTCGCGCTTTCCTCTGTTCGTCTCACAGCGTCCTCCAGGACGCCTCTGGTCTCCGCGACCAAACTCTCCATGTTCGCTTCCTTTTCCGTCGCACGCTTCAAGGTCTCCTTCAGTGTGTCCACATATGGCGCGACCAACTCCTCTATTCGCTTCTCAGTAGCTTCAGCCTCCGCTTTCTCATCAGGCACCTGTGGGAACGCCTGACGGTGCATGTCAGTGTAGGTCTCCTTGACCATGCCGAAAGTGTCAGAATAGAATTTCTCAAACAGTTGCTCCAATCGCTGCGTCATGCCAGTGAGTTCGCTGAGAGCCTTGGAGGCATCCCTCTGAAGTCTGGTTGACCAATTGTAGAATACAACGGAAAGCCCTATAGCGAGCACGCCTATGGCAATCGACACGAAGGCCACCGCGTTTGCATCCAGTGTAATGAGGCCTTGGGCATCCATTTTGACAACCTTTCCCCAGTCAATATAACACAAAGGTATTATAGAACAATGTAATGGTTGGGGTCAATTCATATCGAGTACGCACACCCGCAGTAGGTCTGCCGATACAGGCCATACTCATTCGACACTTCCACGCTACGCTTGAAGCCGTCGCGCTTCTTGAAATCGGCGGCCAGGAACGTGAGGCCGATCTTCTCTGCGACGGCTTCCCCTGCCGGGTTGACCTTTGCCGCCGGCTTGTACGGGCGGCCTGTGCGTGTGGTGCTGAAGTACTCGCAGCCCATTTCGGCGGCGTTCGCGGCGGCTATCGCCCGGCGCCGGCGGCCGCCGACCCCGATGG
>JAUWOG010000723.1 GCA_030612305.1 Armatimonadota bacterium
GATGGACCTCACGCCGGAGATTATCGAGAAGTGCCTCGAAGGCATCGCGATCCTCAAAGAGCGCACCCAGTACTACGCGGAGGTGGGCACGACCGAGAGCACGTTCCTCAAGCGCGTCGAAGGCGTCGGCATACTCACCGAGCAGCAGGCCCGAGAGCAGGGCGCAGTCGGACCCACCTCGCGCGCCTCCAATGTCCCCTATGATGTCCGCGAGGTCTTCCCCTATGATGCCTACACGGAGATCGAGTTCAAGGCGATAACCTCCGACCTCGGCGATGTGCTCGGCCGCACGCTGGTGCGCATTCTCGAGACCATACAGGCCTGCGACATCGCCACCGAGCTACTGCAGAACCTGCCGGAGGGCGACATCCAGGTGCGGGCCAAGCCCCGTGTGCCCGCAGGCGAGACCGTCTGCCGGTGTGAGGCCCCGCGCGGAGAGCTCATCTACTACATGCGCAGCGACGGCAGCGACAAGCCGGCGCGCGTCAAAGTCAGAACTCCAAGCCTTGCCAACTGGCCCGCGACCATCCTCATGCTCGAAGGAGCCTATGTGGCCGACGTCCCGATTACCATCGCCTCGATTGACCCGTGCATGTCGTGTACCGACCGCTGAGAGGGGCTGCTCTCGGCCCCGCGACGTATTTCCAAGCCGGAGGACAAAGCATCTAGATCCTGAGCGTTCCGCCGCTAGGGCGGGCGCACACAAGAGACAGTGATGGGCTTATGGACGGTAGTCTGATACCGCTGTTTCATATCCTGATTTTCCCGGGCTTCGTATTCCTGGTCGGCGCTGCGTTCCTTGCGGAGTTCTTCGACCGCAAGGTCTATGCCCGCCTCCAGAACCGCCAGGGACCCCCGTGGTTCCAGCCCTTCGCCGACATCGTCAAGCTCCTCGCCAAAGAGGACATCGTCACTGACGACGCCGACCGTGGCATCGTCAACATCGTCCCCCTCTTCGGCCTCACGGCGGTGGCGGCGTCATTCCTCTACGTGCCGCTCTGGACCGTGGCCTGGCCCTTCTCATTCACCGGCGACCTCATCGTCATCGTCTATCTGCTGACGATCCCCGCGTTCGTGCTGGTGCTCTTGGGATGGTATTCGCCGAACCCGTTCGGCTCGCTCGGCACTGGCCGCGTCATCACCCAGCTTTTCGGCTATGAGGTGCCCTTCACTCTCGCCCTGCTCACGCCCGCACTCGTCGCCCAGAGCTGGCGAGTGACCGACCTCCTCGCATACCAGACGACGCACTACTGGTTCATTGCCACCACCCCGATTGCATTCTTCGTCGCGGTAGTCGCCCTCGTCGGCAAGCTCGAGCGCATCCCCTTCGACATTCCGCACGCGGAGACTGAGATAGTCGAAGGGCCGATGGTCGAATACACCGGCCGCAAGCTGGCCCTCCTGCGCATGATGTTTCAGACCGAGACGGTGGTCGGCTCGGCGCTGATCGCCGTCATCTTCCTCGGCGGCCCGTACTGCCCGTGGATAGCCGGCGCGCTGACTGGCATCGCCGCCTCGATTGCCGGCTTCGTCATCGTCATGCTCAAGACGCTGCTGATTGTGTTCCTCCTCTCACTCATCAAGGGGCTCTTTGCCCGGCTGCGCATCGAGCAGATGGTGCATTGGTGCCTGCTCTACCTGGCAATCCCCATTCTCGCGCAGATACTCATTGTCATCATCATCGCCGCAACATAGTGCCTAGTGCCATAAGTCCGCGCCACATCACAATAGCGCCGTTGCCTTTTCCTTTGTCGTTGCCTCACGTCGTTTGGAGGACAGGCATCCTTGCCTGTCAATACC
>JAUWOG010000079.1 GCA_030612305.1 Armatimonadota bacterium
ACGACACCGAACTGGTCGGCGCGGTGGAGGTGTAGAGCATGGACTGGCTGGATGGGCGAGTCCGGGAACTCGAAGAGAAGCTCGGATTGCGGATCATTCTGCGGCCGGTCCATGTGCCTGATACGCGCTTCCGGGGCCGCATTCTCAAACGGGCAGGCCGGGTTGTGTTAGAATACAGAGACGAAGTACCCGGCTTCTTCTGGAGCTACGACATCTTGCGGGAGCTGTTCGGGCACCTGGAGAAGGGCGATCTCGATGTTGCGCTCTATGATGAAGAGGCGAGGTCGCCGGGCCCGTAGCTGCACCATCAGGGCAATGCCCTGCGCACGTGGGAATTCGACACCACTGAAATGAGAGCAATGAGCAACTATATGTATATGCAGAACCTGTATTGTCACCGCAAGCTTCCGATCGTTATCGCCCTGCTGGCGTGTGGAGCAGTTGCGCTTGTCGGGTGTGGCTCACGTTCATCAAGGCCGCTGGCACACGTCGGGACGCACACGGTGTCTTCAGACGACCTGGAGCAGCGAGTCATCGAGGAGCACGGCGCGTCACTCCTGCTGCAGATGATAGATGCCAGGCTTATCACGGACGCGGCCACGGCGGAGCGCCTGAGCGTGTCCGACGGCGAGATAGCCACTGAAGTCGCGACCGGCATCGCGCAGACAGGCTCGAAGGCCGAGCTGGCAGAGCGGCTCGCCGGCGTGGGACTCACGCTGGATGAATACCGCGAACAGATGCGGGTGGAGTTGCTGTTGGACAAGCTGGCCCGCCCGCTGGTTGACACGTCCGAGCAGACGCTGCGCGCCTACTATGACCACAACAAGGACCAGTTCCAGCATGGGCCGCAGGTGCATGGCCGCTGGATGCTGTTTGGTGACAAGGCGAGCGCGGAGGCGGTCAGGGGAGTCCTCGACGAGCCGAAGGCAGACTTCGCCAGGCTCGCAGAAGGCGTCTCCTCCGATATGGTGACTGCCGAAAAAGGCGGCGACATGGGATTCTTCGAGGCCAAGGATTATGCGCCGGCAATCTGGAGCGCGGCCGCCACACTGCAAGTGAACCAAATCAGCAGCGTATTCGAGGTGCCTGACGGCTGGGCCTTCGTTCAGCTTCTGGAGAAGCGTCCCGCCGGCACCCAGCCGCTCGCCGAAGTCAGAGACGCGCTCATCGCCCGTATCCATGCCGAGTTGCTCCCCCAAGCGCGACAGCGCTGGCTGAACGAAGCGCGAGAGCGGGCGCGCCTGCGCATACCCGACAAGCAACTCAGCGCGCGAATTGATGAGCTGATTGCTGCACGGACGCCCCACCGGCGGATCAGGCTGCTTGACATGCTAACATCCCCGTCGCCGCCAAGCCTTCCGAGGCTGGATCTGCCCGGCTCGCGCTACGGGGCAGATACCTTCGGTCCTGCGGGTGGTACGTGAGCCTCCGCCGGGCAACAGATGAGAAGTGCGAACACCGGGGGAAGGGGTGGCAGCGCCCGTGAACACACGCGGGGACGATGACCGGCACGAGCGCGATGATGAGTGCGGTGACAAGCCTTGCCGCGAGACTCGCGGTGGCACGCCTGAGCTGGTGGTGAGCCTGAGCCATGAGCTGCGTGCGCCGCTGCATGTCATCATCGGTCTCGCCGAACTGCTCGCCGACGAAGAGCATCCCCCTTCCGAAGACGAGTTGAAGCGGTTCGCCGGTGACATCCAGCGCGCCGGCGAGTACCTCCTCAGCATTGTCAACGACATCCTCGATCTGTCGCGCATCGAAGCGGGGAAGCTGCGCGTGATCCCTGAGTTGCTGCACCTGAGCAGCGTCCTGGAGGCGGCCGTCGCGTTTATGGGGATCAAGGCGCGCCCCAGGCGGGTAACCATCTCCTGCGAAGTCAGCCCGCCGGACATGGCGGTGTACGCGGACGAGCGGCGGCTGACGCAGGTGCTCTACAACCTGCTGGACAACGCCATCAAGTACAGCCCTGAGGGCGGCGAGGTCCGCGTCATCGCAACGAGTGACGGTGACATGGCTCTGGTGCGGGTGATTGACGAGGGCCCGGGCGTACCGGTTGCCGACCGGGAGCCGGTCTTTCAGCGGTTCAGCCGTATCGCCACCGACGCCGTGGAAGAAGGTAAGACCCCACCGGGCACCGGCCTCGGCCTGCCACTGAGCAGGCAGCTTATCGAAATGCAGGGCGGACGCATCTGGGTTGAGGAGCCGGAGCAGCGCGGTGCTGTCTTCGCCTTCCGCCTGCCCTCCGAGGCGCCGCACGAAAACTGACAATTCCCGGGTAACACAACCTGAAAACGCAACAAGCCCACGTCATCCGTGCAGGAGACGTGGGCTTGCTCGTTCGTGCAGAGGACATGGGCTTGCTCATCCGCCTGGTCGTGGTGCTGCAGGCTATCCGGCGACCCAGGTGATGAACTCGTCGTAGCCCTCGGCGAACTGTGTGAGGGTATTGACGACCGGCAGGTAATCGTCGAACTCGTCCACGGTCATGCCGTCGGGCTCGTAGCCCTGGCGGAACAGCTTGGACCTATAGAGCTTGTCGAGGTAGCCCTCAGGCAGCTCGGCCCACATGCCGTTGGGATCTATCTCGCGCGGCTCGCTGTCGAACTGCTCGGCCTTGTCTGGGAAGATCGTCAGGAAGATGGGTATCGGGTGCGAGCCGTCTATGATCGAGCGGCTGATGTTCCAGGCGCCGCGACCGGATGCGGGCAGCGGAATGCTCTTTTTCATGCCGAGGCCGCCTTGCTCCGGCGGGAGGCACAACATGCGGTACTCGCGCTGGCGGATGGCAGTCGTACACCAGGTCTTGACTTCCTCCCAGTCAGACACGCCGGCCTCCTTGAGTTCATCGCCGACGGGGTCGTCAAGGCGCCCGTCCATCTGCGTCCGGTAGCAGACCTTCGTGGTGCTATTGTTCTCGATGGCGCCGGCGAAGGCTATCTGCTGCGGGAGGGAGAAGTTGACGGTGACGTTGATGCCCATGGCCTCGGAAGTCAGTGTCTCTGCGACCGGGATGCCGGCCTTGGTGCCGGGGACCTTGAATACGCAGTTGGGAGTGCCGCCGAGGCCGACCTCAAGCTGCTGCCAGACCCAGCGCGCGCCCTCGATCATCGCCTCGGCGTTCTTTGCCTCCTTGGGCGAAAGCTGCAGCGACACATAGCCCATCGCCCCGCCGGTGAGTTCCCAGATTGGCCGCAGCAGCCGGGCGTTGTTGACCACAACTGCAATCGTCATCGCATAGCCAAGCTGGACGGGACTATAGCTGGGAAACGCTTCCTTGAGGGCGTCGCGCACCGGCGTCCAGTAGGCCGGGTCTTCGGCGCGGGCGATGTTGACGAGCACGGGGTTGGTGGTGACCATCGCCGCGCCTCTGCGCATGGCGTTGCGCAGATGTGCAGCGTAGTCATTACCCCAGAAGGTGTTGATCTCACCAGCCATGGCCATGCGGCTCAGTTTCGCCAAGTTGCTCGAAGCGATCGAGGCGACCTCGCGCTTGACGCGATTGGCCAACTCGATACGGCCCCACTCCTCCAGAACGGCGATGCTCCTCTGGCTCTCCTCAATGAGTTGCTCGTCGGTCAACGCGACATCACCGTGACGGTCCCTGCTCTTCAGATTCCATTCGGTCAATACGGACTGAAGGTCTATTGCATTCTCAGCCAGCAGCTCCGCCGCCTCGTTGCGCAGTTCGTCGGAGGCCGCGCCCGCATACTGTGCACGCACCTCGCCGCGCCAGCTCTCAAGCTCGTTCGAGAGATCTTGCGGGGCCGTCTTGAACATCAGGTTCTCTAGAGTCCTGCATCCTCGCTCGGTCATTTCGTGATACTCCCGTTCCTTTGAATTCTGTGAACTGCCTGACGCCAAATCGTGCTGGACGTACACCACCTCGGCACACCACTGCCGTGCCGAGGTCTTCCAGAAACTGCGGCCATTCTACCACAAACGAGTCTCATGTCCAATATCCGTGTTGTCTTCACAGGCATCGGCGAAGACTCGTGGGAAACTCAATCGAGACCCAATACCGCCATCACGCCATGCTCCCGTGCAGTCGGCCACAACTACATTCGGAGCGCAACTGATAGCGTGGAGATGAACGAGGCCCGGGGATTATGTGTGATAGCGCCATCTATGGTGACGGGGCTACTCGTCAAGGGGCAATCGCGCGTTCTGCTCATGGTGCGATTGGTGATGCCGGCGTGCTCGCTTGAAGGTGTTGGGGGCGGTGTGAACGTACCTGCAATCAATACGTGCGCCGTCGAGCAATTCACCAACAGTGAGAATCTGCATTCTGGGGGATTTCTCCTCATTGGTGTGAGGCGGGGTGTAGAAGCCGGCGGCAGCAGCCTGCTGCTTCATTGGGCGCGTTGGCTGCTGGAGGGTAATCAGAACACCAATGGCAGCATTCTCACGCTCCACTACACCGCGTAGATCGCGGATGTCGCCAACGCCTACCTGGCCCGATTTCACTGAAATGACAATCTGTTCGGTCGGCGCGTTCTTCGTCAGTCCGTGGAAATACAGGCGGCCATCTATACCCTTATCAGGCCCTTTCTTCTTCTCATGTGGGCGCGCTCCAACTAGACCCAGCGCCCACAATTCGAACTGATGCCGATCTAGCTCAGCGAGTGCGTGCGCCCCGGCCAGGTCCGGTGGTTCCCCGATGACTTCATAGGCCTCGCGCACCTCTTCCCCAAACGTGTCGCGCAAACGATACTTCATCAGGTTCACCGCAATGTGTGTGCGATCAATGCCGATCCAACGCCGGTGACAGCGATGCGCCACTACTACCGTGGTGCCGCAGCCGCAGAAGGGATCCAGCACCAGATCCCCCTCATTGCTCGAGGCCTCGATGATACGCTCCACCAGGGCTTCAGGTTTTTGGGTGGGGTACCCGAGCTTCTCCTTTGAGAAGCTCTTTATCATTATTGAGTCCAGAGGCTCGCCCGAGGGACTCCGGTCCTCCGGGTGACAGTTCCACGTGTCCTCTATGGGTATCCCTTTGCCCGTGGGCTTCGAACCGTCCCTGCGTGTGTACCCTTCTCGATATGGAATCAGCAGCTTATTGAACGTGAACTCCTCCGACTTGGTATAGTACAGAATTACATCATGGTTTCTGATCCAGTTGTGTGCCTGGGTCTTGAAGCCCGACACCCAGCCAATCCGCCAAATGATCTCTCTCTGGAATCTCTCAGCACCGAAGATTGCGTCCATCAATACCTTCAGGTAGTGGCTAGCGGTGGCGTCGCAGTGGAGGTAGATGGACCCGGTTGGCTTCAGAACTCTGTGCAGCTCCACCAGTCGTGGGGCCATGTTGGCGAGGTAGGCCATCATATCCGTGGGCCCCAGCATGTCCCGAAATGACTTGAGTGAACTCGCCACGCTTCCGCCCTCTTCGACCGTTTCCTCGTACAGCCGGGCTGTCTCGCTTGTCCAGTGCCACGTATCGTCGAACGCCTCGATGCGGGCCCGCGAACCTGAGCCATTCTGCTGCTCGAGGATGACATCATAGGCCTGCTTGGAGTTGAATGGTGGGTCGAGATAGATCAGATCCACCATCTCATCCTCGATGAACCGCCGGAGTAGAGCCAAGTTGTCGCCAAAGAAGAGCTTGTTATTGGAGTCCTCTGCCATGAAGAGTACCCTTCCGAGCGCCTGGCCCCTGCTACCACACTGCCGCACGTGTTCAGCCTGAAATCACGCCCCGTCTCAATGGTAGCACGAGTATCGGACCTCCCGCAAGTTGCTGAAACGGCGAAGGAGACAACGACGCTTCCGCCACGTCGGTCGCAGGAAAAAGGCGCGCGTCTGACGAAATGACCGCCAGCGAATACCACGATGCCGGGAGGCAATCATGGCACAGTTCAGAGCCGCTCTACTCTACGATGACGAGCTTCGCACGGCGGCGAACGCCGAGGGCCGCAACTACTGGCCGGTGTACTACCAGGAAATCCTGCGACGTATGGGACTGCCGCACTGCCTCATCGGCACCGAAGAGATAACCGCCGACAACCTGGCCGACTATGACGTACTCCTCCTGCCCTCGCTGCCGGACGACTACCTGAGCCGGGACCACGCGGAGGCTCTGAGCGACTGGGTCTCAGGCGGCGGCCTGCTGCTTGGCTTCGCCACGCCGGGGCTCGATGAGCTCTTCGGCATCACTGTCGAGGGCAGTATCGCGCAGGCTGATGATGAGTACACAGCCTCGGCGTGCATACGGCTGATGGACGAGGAGTTCGCAAAGGAACTGCTGATGTCCGACGAACAGGGAGCCGCCCTGCCGGTGCTGACGCCCATGCAGCAACTCTCGGCTCCGGAATGTCGGGAGATCGCCCGACTGCTTTCCTTCTTCGAGCGGGACCTCCAGCGCCCGGCTGTCACATACCGCACGCTGGGCAAGGGCGCCGCCTGCTACTGGGCGTTCGACCTGGCGGAGTGTACCTGGCGGATGCACCAGGGCCGCCCCGTCTATGAGGACTACGACGGTGACGGCTCGCTGCGCACCATGGACATGGTCCCGACGCGACCGTGGACGGGCGAGGTACCGTACGCCGACCTGATGATGTTTGCGCTGCGCCGTATCATCGCCGAGCACGGAGGCGTATTCCTCCATCAGCTTCCGCCCTGTGAGGATGGCTCGATCCCGGACGCGGTCTTCCACTGGGGCGGCGATGATGAGGGCGCTACTGATGTCCAGATACCCGCGACCGAGTTCATGGTGGAGATGAGCCTGCCGTATCACATCAACATCATGCCGTCCCCCATCGGCACCCACCAGTTCTCGAAGCAGGGCTTCGACACGCTCAAGGAACTCGGCTGTGAGACCTCGATTCATTTCAATTTCGTTACGGAGGGCCAGCAGCCTCACCGCATCACCCGCCAGGACCTCGCCGACCAACTCGACACGTACTACGAGGCGTATGGCGAGGTGCCGGTCTGCACGGTGTTCCACTGCGTGACCTGGACCGGGTGGGCGGAGCCGGCGCGCTGGCTGGCCGAACTCGGCATGAAGGGTGACAACAACCGGGCGCACTGGCGCTACCCGCCCAGCAATCCCGTCAACAAGTGCAACTTCGCCTTCGGTACATCATACCCGTTCCACTACTGGGATGACCACACTCAGGACAATTCCCGCATTGACTTCACCTCACAGCCGATCACAGCCTACGAGTGCGGCTACCTGTCTGATATCGGCACTGAATTCAGCCAGTTGCACCGCGCCATCGAGCTGGCCAAGTTCTGGAATCTAACGATGAATCTGTTCTTTCATCCCATCTATCTCACCCGAGACGCGCCACGGGCGGCGGTCGAAGAGGCCCTCGCATACATGGAGAAGCTGGACATGACGGCCGTGCACCTTGGTTCGGAGGGAATGTGCCGGTGGTGGCATGAGCGCGACAAGTCGGCAATCGAGGCAGTCGAACGGGGCGACGGGGAGGTGACAGTGCGGACGCGGACCGACTACGCGCCAGGATGTGTCGTGCAGATGCTGTGTCCGGAAGGCGAGCCGGAGGTGGAGGTCAATGGCCGGCCGGCGAAGGCCGTAGTCCGCGAGCAACACGGCGCACGGTGGCTGTATGTGGCGATGCCCACCGGCGAGGCCACGGCGGTTGTGAGCTTCTGAGGAACCGCCGCAGCCAGACTACTACGGCAGCACGTTCTCCGGGCGGATGCGGGGCCAGGCCCATGCGACCTTGAATCCCTCGGCGTACTTGACGCCGCACTGCAAGCCCCGCATCTGCGCCACGCCGTCCATGAAGTCTATGATGTCAATGTCATCGTGGTCCTTCAGCCACGTGACCTGGCTGTCATGACACCGTATCATTTCCAGCTTCTTCTCGTAGGTGTCGGAGATGTCCACGAGCAGCTCGGGCTGGAAGTTGACGCCGGCGAGATGGTCCATGTAGAAGATGGCGGCCATCGTGTCCGGCGGCGGATAGCCGGTCTGGATATTCGGGATCGTCGCCACGAACGCGGCGCCGAAGACCAGCTCGGAGGTCGCGCGGTGGTCCGGGTGGTAGTCGTCGGGACTATGGGTGATGATGACCTGCGGGTTGGCCCAGCGGATCGCCTCGATGAACTTCATGCGCGTGTCATGGTTGTGGAAGAGGAACTCATCCGGCTCCCCGATCCAGTAGGTGCGCGCGCCGATTGTCTCCGCCGAGGCCTCGAGTTCCCGGTTGCGGATTTCCACAAGCTCCTCGGCAGGGATCACGGCATGACCGGCGCTGCCATCGGTGGCCACGGCCATGAACACCTCATGCCCCTGGGCGGCATATTTCGCCAGCGTCCCGCCGGCAAGTATCTCCAGATCATCGGGGTGCGCTCCGACACCCAGTACG
>JAUWOG010000598.1 GCA_030612305.1 Armatimonadota bacterium
GTCCTTACCCTTCAGCGACGAGAAGTCCTGGTACTTGAGCCCCTCACCCAGCGCGGTGCCCTCGTACGCCTCCAGGCTCAGGTTCTCAGCAGTCGCCTCGCCGTCCGGGCCATGAAACGAGAAATGATGCTCCTCGCCGCCCTGCACTCGCTCGACGGTGAGGCAGTAGAACCGCTCAGGGTCGAGGTCAATGAGCGCAATGGTCCTTTGCCTCGTCGCGGTTGCGTCTCCAAGCGGCGCGGTACTCTCGGCGGCTGCGATCTGCACCGGCGGCTGCCCGACAAACGTGGTCAGCTCGGCACTGTTGAAGTTCGTGCTCCGCAGGCCGGTTATCTTCGTCCCGTAGTGCGTCCCCCAGTTGCTTTCCCAGTGTCCGGCGAAAGTCCAGCCCTCCGGGTAGCCCAACTCCGGCAACAGCTCCCGCCTCATACCCGCGATGCCATAAGTCAGCATGTCGGGGTGCGCGTGCTGGAGGTTGCGCGCGTACCGCATCCAGAGCGCGCGCTGGTCGGCATTCTCGCCCGACCGCAGGATCGCCAGCCCGTACCCATCGCACATATTGCTCGGCACCTGCACCTGCCAGCCGAGTTCCTTGCCCGCCTTCTCCGCCGCCGCTTTCAACTCCGGATCCGTCAGCCTGCCCACGAAACTTCCATTGGGACCGTACATCGCCTGGGCGAAGCGCGGGTCCTTCGTGACGCGGTACGCAATCATCCAGTCATCGGCATTGCACGGAAGGCCCTGTGCCGGGCTCCGCACACTCGGCGGCCCGCCCTTCCCCGCATCACCGACCGGCGGATAGGTCCTTCCTATCAGCCCCGAGTTCAGCGGGAAATCATATATCTGCCGG
The DNA here is from genome assembly GCA_030612305.1 of Armatimonadota bacterium. Taxonomy (GTDB): domain Bacteria; phylum Armatimonadota; class Zipacnadia; order Zipacnadales; family UBA11051; genus UBA11051. Next base: position 851 of record JAUWOG010000598.1, read on the forward strand.
AACTTCGGGTCCTTCGTGGCAGAGACGAACTTCGGCGGCTTGCAGATATCCGGGTGCAGAGCCTGCAACTCGTCCAGGATCACTCCGATTCCGGCCATCCGGCTGATATGCCCGTGGTTGTAGCCCGGCGACTCATACGCCGAGCCATCCCTGTAGAACAGGTTCGTCAGCGCAAACCGGATGCCGCTCACATTCAGCAGCCAGTCCGCCACCTCGGTCGTCTTCTCAGTGCCCAGACAGAGCGCCAGGTTCGCCGCCATTATTTCCTGCTGCGGCCAGTTGCGGGCGCCGGCATTATCCATCGCCGCCTGAATCGGTACCCGCAGGATCCCCGTCTCGATGAACCGCTTGAAATCCTCGATGCTCCGGATCTCCGGGTGGTTGTGCGTCTGGCAGAACTCGATGAGCTCCTTGTCGTCATCAAGCTGGTCGAATATCAGGTCCCATGCCCGCGCGGCGTTCTCGATCTTCGGATTCCCCCAGTTGCACTGGATATACAGGAAGCTGCCACCGAGTCTGCCTACACGGCTCTCCAGCGGCGCACCCACCGGCCACTGCAGTATCCCGTCCCGATTCGCGATCTTCCGGTGGTTCAGATTCAGCGACATGTCCACCATCGCCTCCGCCATCCGCAGCAGTGCGATCGCCGACTTGTGCGCGTACCTCTTGTCACCTGTCGCCGCGAACGTGCGGGCTGACTCGATAATGCCGGGCGTCAGTTCCCCCATGTACGCTTTCCACTGGTGATAGTAGGCGATGAACGGCCAGCGCCATTTCCCGCCGTCGGGCGCAATCAGCGGATCAACAGGCTCGCAACCGAAGCCGTCATCCGGGAACGGCCCTGAGTGCATGTCACCCGCCCGCCAGTCATTCGAAGGGAAAGCCGTGCTGCACTCGGGGCATATCACCTTCCAGGGGTGCTTTGCGGTGTCGTATTTCCACGGGTAGAACCCGGACCTGCCGTCATAGATCTTCATCCCGCACACCGGGCAGCCCTTGCCGATGCCCCTGTTCGCCTCCCTGCTGCCCAGCACAATCAGGCACGTCCGAGGCACACTCGGCCCGGGGATGATATTGTAGATTTCCTCATCCGCCATCTTCAGCCATTGTCCCGCCCGCCCGACAATCTGGCCTTTGGCCCTCAGTTCGGCCAGGTCCTCTTCGGAGTGCATCGTCCGGCGCGACTTCAACCCGCTGTACTCGAGGTCATTGCGCGGCCAGATGCGCGGCAACGCCACCTGCTTGTACTCCCGAGGCACAAAGACATCATTCCAGCCCAGCACCTCCAGCGGCATCTCAAGCTCCCCGCCCCTGCCGGAGAACTTCAGCGTCGCCTCACCCTTCTTCAGTGCCCGGAAGTAGTACCGCTGGATCGCGTCCTGGTCCCACGTATCAAACATCTCCAGCGTCTGCGGCACCTCAACCTTCAGTTCCCCCGAGCCCTCCGGCTGCTGCAGACAGACGCGGAACTGCTGGCCCGGAAATATCCACAGCGGCTTGTCCAGCACCTTCAGATCCGCGCGGACACCACTGCACAACACCATCCCGGCGATGGCAGCAAGCAGCAACAAATCGCTTCGCATCATCAACCATCCTCCCTGAATCTACTGACAGGCTGGCCTCATCGGCCACTCGGACAATACAAGCCCACTTCACAGCCACGCCGCGGCCTCGGCATCTTCGCCGCAGTATGCGGAAAGCACCTTGTTGATGCCGGCGGCGATGTG
>JAUWOG010000378.1 GCA_030612305.1 Armatimonadota bacterium
AAAGCAGGGCATCGGAGTGATGATGACGGTCACGCTGATGGAACGCGCGCAGGTGCGGCGTTCCACCAGCCCCGCCCTCCAGACATTCATCCTGCCCGCAATGACCCAACGCACCGTCTCCGACGGCGACAAAAACAGGCAGAAGACCAAACCCGAAAAACTCGCTGAAGGCTGGGTCACCGTAGAGGCTGACAGAGGCCTCCTCACGGTCCGCGCCGTAGCAGCCGACATCCACGAAGTGGTGGCGAAGATAGCCCGCGAAGGCGGCGTCAATGTAGCCGTCAACGATTACGTGAAGCACAAGGTGAGCCTCAACGTCCTCAATGCGCCCCCGCTCGTACTGCTCAAGGGCATCGCGGCCGGCTACGGCCTGGCCCTCTCGCGCGTCGGCGATGTCGAGATGATCAGTGAGGGCGTACTGAAAGAAAGGGACCTCGCCACATACAACCGGAGTGCCACGGCCTCCTTCCCGATTACCTACCTGGAGGCGGATGAGGCGGCCGGCCTCCTGCCCAACTTCCTCATCAGCTACCTCCACGTCAACGCCGAGCAGAATGCCGTGGTCGTCACCGCGCCCAGCCAGATGCTCTCAAAGATCGAGAGTGACCTCAAGGCGATTGACGTGCCCCCACCCGTAATCATGGTTGACGCGATGATCGTCGAGGTCAGCGCCACCGGCGAGCTGTACCGGAACCTGGGAATGGACTATTCCAGCCAGCACCATGACGCGCACCTCAATGTCGAAGACGGAGACCTCGGCTACCGGAGCATCGAGCCGCTCCAAGTCGTAGATGGCGTCATGCAGACGGCGCAGTTGAGCGTCGCACTCGAAGCGCTCTTGAGCGAGGGCAGCGCACGGATCAAGGCGAAGCCGCGGATGGCCGCGGTCAACGGGAAGCGCGCCGAGATATTCATCGGCGCCCAGCGTTTCATCAGAGTGACGTATCTGCAGGGCGGCCAGGAACAGGAGCGGATTCAGGGCGTCCCTGTCGGCGTCAAGCTCGTGGTCAATCCATGGACCGGCGGCAACGACGAAATCACCACCGGCATCACCGTCGAGGTCAGCAATATCCGCTCCGTTGACCCCGAGACAGGACTCCCGCTTCTCAGCACGCGACGCGCCAATACTACCGTCCGCACCAGGGCGGGGGAGACGATCGTCATCGGAGGACTCCGCCAGCAGCAGACTGAGGTGACCCGGAGCAAGATCCCAATCCTCGGTGACATCCCGCTCATCGGCAACCTCTTCCGCAGCAAGTCCTCCAGCACTGTGGATACTGAGCTTTTCATCTTCATTACCCCCCGCGTGCTCGACACTCGCGGCCGCCAGAGCGATGAGACGGAGCGGAAGGTCCGTTCGCAGTTCCTCCGCGAGGGTGACCCCGGATGGATGCCCCCGAAAGAGGACTGACCCAATGAAAGGACCACAAACATGAAGAAACTCGGCATCATTGCAGCGGCCACATACGCGGCCACGTACCGTGGAGAGAACGCCGATGCCTATCCGGGGTCCCACCACGGCACCGCCTTCTCCACCACCTTCAACGGCTACGACGAGCAGAAGGCTGACCAATGGGACTGGACCTTCATCAAGGCCGAGAACCGCATCGAGGACGCGCGCATCACGAAGGTCTGGGACCCCCAGCGCGAGTGGGCCGAGCGCCTTGCCGAAACCTGCTGCATTGACGAGGTGGTGGACACGCCGGAGGCCTGTTGCGAAAACGTGGACGCGGTCCTCATCGTTGACGACGGCTCAGGCGAGCACCACAAGTTCGCCGGCTACCCGTTGGAGCATGGCGTCCCGACGTACTGCGACAAACCCTTGGCGATGACCGCGAAGGCCGCCGACCAGGTGGCGCAGCTCGTTCGCAGGACCGGCACGCCGTTCATGTCCGCCAGTTCCCTCCGCTTCGTCCCCGACATCGTCGCGCTCAGGGACTCCGTCGCCGAACTCGGCGATGTCCATCTGGTCACAACCATCTGCGGAAACGAGCTCATCTACTACGGCATCCACGCCCTGTCACTCTACTATGGCGTCTTCGGCGGCGGCGCGGTCTCATGCCTCAACGTCGGCAAGCCCGACTGCAACATCGTCCGCGTCCGTTTCGAGCATGACCGCGATCTCGTGCTCATGGTGGGGGAGAGCGACAAGATGCGCGCCGGATACCAGATCAACATCTTCGGCACACAGGGCTGGAAGTCCCTCGTCCCCGACATAGCCAACCTCTACTACTACCTCCTCCAGCGCTTCATGCACCTCCTCGACACCGGCGAGGAACCTGTGCCCGTCGAAGAGGAAGTCGAAGTGATCGCCGTGCTCGAGGCCGGCAAGCGCTCCCTTCTCGAAGGCCGCGAAGTCACCATCGCCGAGATGCTCGAGTAGTCCACCACCATCATCATCCCGAGGTAACCGCCATGCAGATTCCCACATGTGCTCTCAGTTCCGGATTCGAGATCCCTCTGCTCGGCCTGGGTACCTGGCGCCTCGCCGACGACGAGTGCACCCGCGTCGTCAGCCAGGCCATCGAGATCGGCTATCGCCACATTGACACCGCCGACATCTACGGGAATCACATTGCCGTCGGCAACGCCCTCGCGCGATTTGACAGGTCATCTCTCTTCATAACATCCAAGGTCCCTCATACCCAACTCGCCTGCGATGACCTCATCGCGACCTGCGAGCGCAACCTCGAGGAGCTCCAGCTTGACTACCTCGACATGTATCTCCTCCACTGGCCCAATGCCGACATCCCGATGGAGGAGACCTTCGGAGCCCTCAAGAGCCTCCACGACGCGGGCAAGGTCCGCAGCATCGGCCTGAGCAACTTCATCATCAAGCGCCTCGGCGAGGCAATAGACATATCGGGACTACCCATCTGCACGAATCAGGTCGAGTTCCACCCTCTGCTCTACCAGGACGAACTCCTCGACTTCTGCCACAGCAGCGACATTCTCATCACTGCCTACGCCCCTCTGGCGCGGACGGAAGCGCTGCACAACTCCGTCATCAAGGCCGTTGCGGCCGAGGTCGGCAAGACACCGGCCCAGGTCTGTCTCCGCTGGCTTGTGCAGAAGGGCATCATCGTCATCCCGAAGACCGCCTCACAGCAGCGCCTGCGCGAGAACATGGACATCTTCGACTGGGAGCTTTCTGCGGAGGCCGAGCGCCGCATTGACGACATACCGGAGCACAAGCGGCTGGTAAGCATGGAGTACGCCGAGTTCTGAGCCCGGATGTCCAACGTCAACGCAAGCGACATCCAGGTGATAGCGGAGCCGGGGGTTTACGATGGGACAACTGGACAGCGACAAACTCGGCTTCTCGAATGCCAGTCTGGCAGGATACAGCCTCCCCGAAGCGGCGCAGGTCGGCCTGCGGATGGGCTTCAGAAGCTTTGAGATGCTCGCCTTCGACGGCTACAGGCACAGCCAGGGGCTTCTGGCGGGCTTCTACTTCGAACGCCTCACCGACGATGACAGGCAGCAGTTGCGTGATATCGCCGACCAGTTCGAGTATGTGAGTACACATGCGCCGTTCGTTGACATGGCTCCGTTCTCCCCAAACCCGGCGTTGCGGGATGCTGCGCGGGGACAGATGGTTGCCGCCATTGAGGGTGTCGCCAGTCTCGGCGCGACCACAACGACAACACACGTATCCGCGAAGCCAACGTTTGAGTGGCCGAGCTACAGGCAGGAGGTCATTGATCTCTACCGCCGGCTCGGCGACCTGGCCGGTGAGGCCGGCGTGACGGTCACGATAGAGACGGGGTGGCCTGCCGACATTGATGAGTTCGCGCAGTTGCTGTGGGACATCGATCATCCGGCCATCGGAGCGAATGTGGATGTGGGACACCTGCCGAAGGACAGGGCACTGGCCGGAACTGAAGAGGGTGTCGCTCGGTACAATGACGAG
>JAUWOG010000716.1 GCA_030612305.1 Armatimonadota bacterium
GTGCCGACGTAGAGTATCTTGCCCTGCTTGACGAGGATGTCGAGCGTGTCGAGGATTTCGTCGAGCGGTGTGCTGATGTCGGTGATGTGGAGGTAGAAGAGGTCTATGCGGTCGGTCTGGAGGCGCTTGAGGCTGACCTCGACGGCGCGGGTGAGATGGTAGCGGCTGGCACCGTGGTCGTTGGGGCCCTCGCCCCTCGTGGCGACGGCCTTGGTGGCGAGAACGATGTCATCGCGCTTACCGTTTGCCTTGAGCGCCTCGCCGAGATACTCCTCGGATCCGCCTCTGGCATAGACGTCGGCGGTGTCTATGAAGTTGATGCCGCCGTCAATGGCCTCGTCAACGATGCGCTTCGCCTCGTCGAGGTCGGTGCTTCCCACGAAGTTCATGGTCCCAAGGCAGAGCTTCGAAACGCGTGTTCCGGTGCGGCCAAGTTGTCGGTATTCCATTTGCTTCCTCCTGCAGGGCGAAATGCCCTGTGTCCAACTCCGAAGTGGTGAGGCCCTCATGTGCGTCAAGGCGCTACCTTCGCTCCGTAGCCGGGGATACCTTCTGCCGTGTGAGATAGGCGAGGAAAATGTGTGCGCAGAGCATTTCGTAGCCGATAAGGAAGTTCGCCTATTTGGTGGTTTGGCAGCCGATCATGCCCACCGGCTCCGCGTGAGATACGGCCGCCGCAGCCAACAGCATCAGGCAAGAGAAGACCGCAGACAGCCCTAACCTGTTCATGGATGCGTCTCCTTCTCTGAACTGAGGTCAGCATAGCGGCTTGAGTTTCTTGTAGTAGGCTTCGGCGAGGGCGATGCTGTCAGTGACCGGTGACATCGGCTCAATGAGAGTGGCGAAACCGTTGTAGCCGACAGCCTTCAGCGCGGCGAAGGCCTTGTCGAAATTGACACCGTCGCGATCGCCGGGCTCGCAACGGGTGAAGCCCTGGTCCTGATAGACAATAATGCCCTCGCCGTCGGTCGTGTCATCGGGCTTGAGGTTCTGGAGGGAGACATTGAAGAGCTTGTTCCCGAGGGTTTCGAGGGCGGCCTGCCCATAATCGCGTCCGACAAGGACGAAGTTGGCGGGCTCGTAGGTGAGGCCGAAATTGGAGCGGTCCACTTCCCCGCAGACACGCATGGCGCTCTCGACAGTTTCGGTCGACCCCCCCGTGTGGATCTGGACAACGGCGCTGACTTCGTATTCGGCGGCGATGTCGCAAGCCCCCTGCACCCACTGAACATCAGAGATGCCCATGCGCAGGTAGGGCGTCGCAAGCGAACGGGCGATCTCCGCCATGCGTCGCACGTGCTGGAGGTCATGAGGCGTCTGTTCGACTAGGCAATTGGCGAATGCGCAGGCGACGTTGTTCTCGGTGAGTGCGTCGGCGATCTGTGCAATGTCGTCGTCGGAGGTTTCGTGGTCGAGTTGCCCCCAGCGGAGTTCGACGCCCCGGTAGCCGATGTCGGCGGCAGCGGCGATGAAGTCAGTGACCGGCATCTGGTATGTGGGTCCGCTCTCTTCGATGATGCGTCCGGAAAGCCCGAGCTTGATCATGGTAATCCTCCCTTTATTGCGTGGGCCGGAGATGCACGTTGCCGGCCACATGTATAGTTGAACTTCGGGCGCGGGTTGACCTGCCTCTGCGTGACGTTACAACGAGCAATGCGAGTGGCATGTGGGAATATTGAAACCGTATCTGGCGGATGGATGTCAAAGATGATATGATAAGCGCGGGATATTCAGCGGCGGGCGGTGATGACTTGCACAGCGAGCGGCTGACAATCGAGGGGACGGGAAGGACGGAGTTCATTCCGGGGGCTTCCTTTCTTAACGTCGTAAGTGGCACGCTGGC
>JAUWOG010000394.1 GCA_030612305.1 Armatimonadota bacterium
GTCGACGTCGAGTTCCATATGCATATGCAGGAGATAGTCGTCGCCGCGCATTACGAGCTCCCTATTACCTACGTGGTATTCAACAACAACGCGCTGGGGTGGATCAAGTGGGGGCAGAAACTGGGGCGGGATGAGCGCTTCTACTGCACCGACTTCACGGCAAACTGGAACCATGCGGAGGCGGCGCAGGCAGCAGGCCTCGCCGGCTTTGTCGTTGACAGTCCGGAGGAATCTGCAGCGGCGATACGTAGTGCGCTGCAGGCGAACGAGCAGGGCCGGCCGGCGCTCATCGAGGTTGCGGTCCCGTGGGATGAGCAGACGCCGGGGTTCTGCGCGCATCATGGGAGCGGCTGCTGCGTGGAGCATTTCGACAGGATGATGGGCGACGAGGGGTGAGAGCGGCCTGCAAGTGCGTGGTTGGACGCGGCAGCATCCGAAATCGTGATGGTCCTGGAAGAAGTGAAGTGGCAGCCTCTCCTGGAGACAAACGGCAAAGGCAACGGCCGGCGCGGCACAGGTCCGCGCCCTACAACGGCAACGACACGACGGCAAACGACGCCACGCTCAGGCCGAGCCACCCGTTGATAAGTGATGCGAGCCCAAACGTACGACTCAAGCTCAAGCGGCTCGGCCCTGCAATTCAGGAATAGCGGTACTCCAAACCGCCTTCAAGTGCGGAGTTGAACGGAGCGGGAGTTCTGCGATGTCGCAAAGCGGCGGGCAAGTTGAAAAACGCGACGCGCATAAGACCGTCGGTTGGGCGAGTCCGCTGACCGTGCTGAAGGGAGTGGGCCCGGCGCGGGCCGAAGCGTTCGCGAGCGTCGGCATCCGCAGCATCGGCCACCTCCTCACATTCTACCCACGCCGCTACAAGGACCGCCCGCGACTGCATTCCATTGGCGAACTCGGCGATGGCGACGAGGCGTGCCTGCGCGTGCGCATCACCGGCAGGGGCAGCAACTTCTACCGCGGCCGGATGAAGCTGACGCGTGTTCCGGCGGTAGCGATGGAACCTTCTTCGGCGGATGACTCACCTGCGGATGATGACGCACAGCCTCGCATCACGCTGCGGTGGTTCAATCAGCCATACCGCAAGGAGCAGTTCGCGCCGGGCACTGAGCTGGTCATCGTCGGCAGGATGCGGCTGCAGAGTGAGAAGCTGGCCGTCGTCGTGCAGGAGTGCGAGTTGGCGAATCCAGACCCGACCGGCCCGCCAGGCCTGGGTATCGGCCACCTTGTGCCGATCTATAGCAGCATCACCGGTGTCAGCGGAGGTGTCCTGCGCAAGCTGATACGGCAGGCTCTGGAGCGGTGCCGGGAGTTGCCCGAAACGCTCTTGCCGCAAGCTCTCACCGAGAGACGGGGCCTGATACCTCTGCAGGATGCCTTGTTGCAGACGCATTTCCCCGAGAGCCACGAGCAGGTTGATGCCGCCCGCAAGCGCCTGACCTATCAGGAGCTTTTCCTCCTGCAGGTGCAATTGGCGCGGAGGCAGCGCGCGGTCAAGGCCCCCTCTGCAGGCCACCGCCTGCCGGTCAGCCGGAAGCTGCAGAGCCGCTATCTCGCTGCGCTGCCATTCGAGCTGACAGGGGCGCAGCGGCGCGTGTTTGACGAGATCTCAGAGGACCTGGCGCAAGCCGAGCCGGCCCACCGCCTCGTCCACGGGGACGTCGGGTCCGGCAAGACCGCCGTCGCCGCCTGGGCGCTCTACTGTGCGGTGGAGGCGGGGAAACAGGCGGCCCTGATGGCCCCGACCGAGCTCCTGGCCGAGCAGCATTTCCGTACTCTCTGCGGCTTGTTGGCACCGCTTGGTATCGAGCCGGTGCTGCTGACAGGCAGTCTTTCGGCGGAGGCGAAGGCGCATGTGCGGCGGCGACTCGCCGAGCGAGAGGCGGTGCTGGTGGTCGGGACGCACGCGCTCTTCCAGGAGAGCGTAGCGTTCGCCGATCTGTCAGTGGCGGTGATAGATGAGCAGCACCGCTTCGGGCTGCAGCAGCGAGCCGCGCTTGCGGCAAAGGGTTCGGGGCCGAACGTGATAGTGATGTCGGCCACGCCGATCCCCCGGACGCTGGCGCTCACTCTCTACGGTGAGTTTGACATCTCGGTGATTGACGAACTGCCCCCGGGCCGCCGACCCGTCGCCACAAAGCTGCTGCCTCATGCCAAACGGAACCCCGCTTTGCAGATGGTCGCCGAGAAGCTCGCGGCGGGGCATCAGGCGTATGTCGTGTGCCCGCTGGTGGCGGAGGGCGGGAAGGTCAATGCCGAGGCGGCGACACAGATGTATGAGAGCCTCGGGGATGAGCTGGCTGACTTGTCGGGAAGTCACGCCTCGCTGGGTCTCGTGCACGGCCAGATGCGGGCCGAGCAGCGCGAAGAGGTGATGGAACGCTTCCGCGCGGGGGGAATCCAGGTCCTCGTCAGCACCACGGTCATCGAAGTGGGTGTGGACGTACCCAACGCTACTGCGATGGTGGTCTTCAACGCGGAGCGTTTCGGGCTTGCCCAGTTGCACCAGTTGCGCGGCCGCGTCGCGCGAAGCAGCGCGCAGGCTCATTGCGTACTGCTCACCGGCAGCAAGACTCCGGAGGTCATTGACCGCCTGCGGGTCCTGGAGGCGACCAGCGACGGCTTCAAGATAGCCGAGGAGGACCTGCTGCGACGGGGTCCGGGCGAACTGGTTGGCCTCGCCCAGCACGGTCTCCCGGATGTGCACATGGCGGCATTGCTGGCCAATACGGCGACACTCGTGCAGGCACGCGAAGACGCGCGGGAGCTTCTGGCAGGTGACCCGGAACTCAGCCGGCCGGAGCATCGCGTTCTGCACGAGGCGCTGAAGGCGGCTTCGTCTCGCCCCCGTGAATGGACGATATAGGATGCGCGTCATCGCAGGGAGCGCCAGGTCAATCCGGCTGCAATACCCGAAGGGAGCGAGGATTCGCCCGACGACCGATCGCGTGCGGGAGTCGCTGTTTGCCAGCCTCGGCGATGAGGTGGTGGGGAGCCGGTTCTGCGATCTGTATGCCGGAGCGGGCACCGTTGGCATCGAAGCTCTGAGCCGGGGCGCACAGAGCGCGGTTTTCGTCGAGAAGAACAGGCGCTGCCTGGAGGCATTGCATGACAATCTGGAGAATACACATCTGGTGGAGAGGGCGACGGTTGTCCGCGGAAATCTGCCTGCGTGCATCAAAGATGTGTGGCAAAAATCCGGCCCATTTGGTATAGTATTCGCAGACCCGCCGTATGCAGACGACCCACAGCCCTTGCTGCCGGTTGTCGCGGAGTTGATGGCGGGCGCAGGCGGATTGCTGCTTCTGCAGTGTGACAGCCGCACGGACCCGGATGCGGCAGGCCTCCACTTGCTGCGTCGCCAGGAGTTCGGCGATACCGTAGTGATGTGGTACGGTCTCTGATCCGCGCCATGTGGGAAGGTTTTCGCGGCCGGTCCGAAAGCGTGAGAAGCGAGAGATAATCAGATGAGCGAGTGCATCGCCGTGTGTCCGGGCAGCTTCGACCCGATAACGCTGGGGCACCTGGCCATTGTGCGGCGGGCGGCAAACCTGTTCGATGAAGTCATCGTAGCCGTCGCCGAGGAAGCCGAGAAGCAACACACGTGCAGCATTGATGAACGCGTCGAGATGGCGAGAGGCGCGTGTGCCGGCATGGAGAAGGTCACCGCTGAGGCGTTCAGCGGGCTGCTGGCGGACTACTGCCGCCGGCGCGGCGTGACGGTCATCGTCAAGGGCCTGCGCGGCCACTGCGATATTGA
>JAUWOG010000736.1 GCA_030612305.1 Armatimonadota bacterium
GCCAGATACCCGACTATATCTGCACCCACGCTTACCCCCTCGGTGGTGACATCATCGGCCGCCCCGCGGACCATGTGATCCACACGCAGGCCGCCTCCCGTCCCAGCCCCTTCTACTACCTCAATTGCGGCTACTCCAATAATGACAAGCGCGAATTCGAGCCTGACGAGATGCGGATGGAGGTCTATACGGCTCTCGCATTGGGTGCCAAGTCGCTGCAGTGGTATCCCGCTCACGGGGCCAGGGGCCTCCTGAAGCATCCGAAGATGTGGAACGCCGTCGGTGAGGTGAACGGGATTCTGCACCAGGTCCTGCCGCTGCTCTCGATTGGCCTTCCGGTCGGCGAGCCGCTGGTGGACGAGGGCAACTACCTGAGCAGTTGCATCCTCTGCGGCGACAAGGCCATGATCGTTATCCTGGTCAACAAGGACTATGTCTCCACTCCCGAGGAATTCATCCGACCTGAAACGAGCCACTACGGCACAGTCCGCGTCCGTTTGCCGTCGTACATGAAGGCCGCCGGCGTGGTGAGGATGCGCTTCCCGGGCGGACTTCCCGATATACCGGCTGAGATCAGCGGCTCGAGTGTGGAGTTCAGAGCCGGCGCGAATCCCGTCGAGATGCTGGTGATCTACTCCAACGAGGCGGTCTTCGAGGCACTCCGCCAGAAGCACGCCGAATGCCTGGAGCGTTTCGTCCCCATGCCGGAGCCTGAAGCGAAGTAGAAGGGGTGAAGTGAAGTGCGGAATGCTCGCTGGTGCGGGTTGACCAGGGCCGCATTTCGTACTACAATATGGAGCACCGTGGGCGGATAGCGCAGCTGGGAGAGCGCATCCCTCGCACGGATGAGGTCGAGGGTTCGAACCCCTTTCCGTCCACCACATGAGAACATGGCCGCGGTCCGCCGCGGCCTTTTTTTCTGCGCGATGTCCGGCAGTACTGCGTTTCGCCGGCGCCGATAGTGTTGTACAATGTCCTCGGCATGACATCAACGATGAGTGTAACTGCCGCGAACCTGCGCACACGGCTGGTCGGGGCGAACATCCTCGCCATCGGTCTCTGCTCTGGACTGATACAGGTCGTGCTGATCCGCCAACTGCTGATCGTCTGCTCCGGCAGCGAGTTGACGGTCGGCATCATCCTGGGTGTGTGGCTGTTCAGTGGTGCGCTGGGATGCTTCTGGGGGGGCCGGCGAGCGAAGGCGGACGGCGACACGACACGCACCGCTGCACGTGTCGCATTGCTCGCCGCGCTGTCACTTGTCGCCTCCCTCGCAGCCATTGCGCTGATTCGCGTCAGCCCCGAGCTCTTCCTCCGCTTGCCGGGGGCATTCACGGCTCAGCGCGGTGAGATGTTCGGCCTGATCCAGATCGTCTCCCTGACCATCGCCGCGACATTCCCCGCTGCTTTCATTCTGGAGGCCCAGTTCGGTTCGGCTATTTCCCTGTACATCGGCTCGCGCGGCGGCGCATCGTTCGTAGCGCGCTCCTACGCCATTGATGCCGCCGGCCATCTGCTTGGCGGAACGGCAGCGGCGTATGTGCTGACACGCTGGCTGGACCCGCACACAGCAGTCGCCTCAGTGGCCGTGGTATCGCTCTTCTGCGCGCTTCTGTTGTGGTCGCTGCTGTCGCCCTCCGGACGCTCTCCTGTGCCGAGGTATCTGCTTGCCGCTGTGGCCGTGTGTGCGGTGCCTGCAG
>JAUWOG010000374.1 GCA_030612305.1 Armatimonadota bacterium
AAAGCACACGGCCAAGACAACGACATCACAGCAAACGGCTGTACGCCAATGGGAGCAGAGGAGTACCATCACAGCTTCAGATGCTGCGGGCTCATTGTACGAACTGGAATGCGTAGAGCTTCGTGGCTCGCATTGTGAGGCGGAGGCGGACAGATTGCCCCTGGAGCGCTGAGACGTCAGGATTGCCCCGCCAAGTCGCTACCGCGCGCACGTTGTTGTAATACAGGGGATCAGCATCGTCGGCGCTGAAGCCCTCAATCGCCTTGCCCTCCTCGTCCAGCAGCTCGACGATAACTTCACCGCCGCCGGCGGCGTTCATATTGAGCTCCAGGCGGCTACCGGCAAACACCAACGGCGGCGTGGTCAATTCCCCGCCGCTCATCGGTGTGTCAGCGGAGACAAAGCCGTCGAGGCGCAAGACGGCCCGGCTGATAGTGCCCTCATATTCGGTCTCGGCGGTCACTACACTGGCCAGGCGCTTGGGAAGCTGCTTCGCCCCGTGTGGACGGCGCTGTGCTCCATAGTAGAGCCACAGCTCGTCACCGGCGCGCACCAGCGAGGCGCCGACATAGATCGTCCGGCAATCGAAGGAGCCCTCAGGCCCTAGCTCGATGAAGGGTTCCCGCCACGGTCGCGACCACTGGACACCATCGCGGCTGATCGCCAGTTGTGGTACGAGGCTGCCATCGGAGTGGTAGAAGATGGATGGGAAGCCGATATATGCGTCCTGGGCGTAGGGGTAGAGGGTGATGGCATTGTTGTAGATGTCGCAGTACGCCGGGTCGCGCTCATCGGCCTCCATCACCACGACAGGCTTGGAGAAGCTGGTGAACTCGCTCGCCTCGGCACGGCACACGGCGCGGATGTCGTAGGGATACTCGGTATTTTCGTGGTTGTTGAGGCGCTGGTAAGCGACGTACTTGTTGATGCGGGTGTCATAGAACGCGATGTTCTGAGTATCCGTGCCGCGCTTGACAATGAAGCGAGGCTCATACGCCTGCCAGTGAATCCCGTCAGATGAGTATGCTCCGGCGGTCGCCCGGCCCTCCTCGCGGTAGCGGTCCCCGTAGATCATCTTATAGCGTTCTCCGGGCGGCGCGGTGGGGTCCACAAACACACAGCAGCCATGAATCCAGTTGGCACGTCCGTGGAAGACGAGGTTGTTGTCCCTGGAGCCGTCAAAGTCGTACAACCCCAGGTGAGGCTTGGTCCAGTGGATGCCGTCTTCGGATTCGGCGTAGCAGAGCTTGCACAAGGGAGCACTTGCGCGATCTCCCACCGGGCCCCAGTGGAAAGCCTCATACCACATGCGGAACCTGTCGCCCTCGTGGATGACTGTAAGGTAGGAGCCGATCCAGCCGCGCTCCAGAGCCTGGTCCGCAACCAGACACGCTTCGCCGGTCCGCTGTGCCGGGTTCATCGTCAGAGTGACGTTCTTCTGATCGGCGATGAAACGGCTATCAATGAAAAGCTGTTTGCGATGGCCGATATCAATCGGCTGCGCATCAGCCGCCAATGCAGCAGCACATACAGCCAGCAGCGAGAGCGGCAACAGGTATGCAAACATGAGACTCAACCTCCGACTGTATGGGTTCACAAGAGCAGCTCCATTTGCTTGCTCCACTGGGCTTCAGGCCTATTCATGCTCGACGCGCTCGAGCACGGTGAGCTTGAGGTCATCGCTGAGCCGATTGAAGTACTCGGAGTAGCCGCCCACTCGCACGATGAGGTCGCCGTGGCGCTCGGGATGCTCGAGGGCGTCTTTGAGGATCTCCTGGTCCACGACGTTTATCTGCAACTGCATTCCGCCGAGGTCGAAGTAGGTGCGGATGAGCGCCTTGACACCCTCGCGCGCTTGCGGATCATCAAAGAGCCGCTGTGTGAAGCGGATATTGGTGATGAGCGTCCCGGGGGCGAGGTAGTTGGGCACGCGCGTCGCGGATTTGAGCAGCGCCGTCGGACCGGAGACATCGCGGCCCTGAAACGCGCCTGCCGAGTCGCCGATGGGCGTGCCGGCAAGGCGGCCGTCGGGCAAGGCTCCGACCGGCTCGCCGAAGTTGCCATAGGTCACAAACATCAGACAGGCGGCGATGTACTTGCCCCCGCGCCAGGGGGCATGTTTGAGGAATTGGCGGAAGGTGTGCTCAGCGATGTCGGCGGCAATGCTGTCCACATACGGATCATCATTGCCGAAGTGAGGGCATTCCTTCAGCCGTCGGCGGAGGTCGTCATAGCCCTCGAAGTTGGCGTCCAATGCGTCCAGCAACTCCTCCGCGCTGACCTCGCCCTCGTCATACACGACCTCCTGCACAGCGGCAAGTGAGTCGTAGGTGCTCGACAAACCCGAGATGCTTATGACGCTCCAGTTGTAGCGCGCGCCGCCGGCATTGAACTCAATCCCGTTGTCTATGCAGTCATCTATGAGCAGTGTGCGTATCGGCTGCGGCTGCCAGGTGCCCTTAGACTCCTGCCAGCGGCTCACCTTCTCCGTCATCTCCGCTATCTCGCGGCTGATGTCTTGCGCGAATAGCCTCATGAACTCTCCGAACGTGGTGCAACTAGCAAGATGCCAGTGCAGGCTGTTCTCCAGGCACAGGGTCAGGTTATAGTACTCGTCCACCGACCCGACATTCGACCGCCCGTGGATCATCAGCTCCGTGCAACCCCCGAATGCGAAGTGCGGGATGTCATGCTTTGCCACGCCGAGATGCGCCTGTTGAATCGCGCGGATGTACTCCTCCTCATTGTACAGCGCCGGGATGCCGGTGCCGCCGGCAATCGTGTCCAGCGCCTGGTCCCAGACCTCTTCCGGGGTATCCTTGCGCAGCCGGAGTGCCAGGTTCGGCCTGCGACGACCCTTCGCCGCCTCGATGCAGACCAGCGTCAGGTCATTGGCTCCCTGCGTCCCGTCCGCCGCCGTCCCGCCGATGGCAGTGTTCCACCCGTTGCAGATATTCACATTGTCAAACAGCCGCCCTACCCACGCGACAGCTTCCTCGCGGCTGAACTCTCCGTCGGCGAGCCCGTCGCGGTAGTACGGCCAGAGGTCCTGGTCGAGCCGCCCGAGGTCATCGCAGCCGTCAATATAGTAGATGAAATTGGTACCCACCATCGCTTCGTAGAAACCCGTCGCCGGCTTGAAGGGCACCTGCCTCAGCGCCGCCAATACCCGCTCCGCGCACGGGTCCTCACACTGGGCCAGCAGGTCACAGCAGCGAGCGTGCAATGCCGCGATGCCCTCCAACAGCACCAGCAGCGCCTCATAGAACTCGACACGCTCCGCTTCCTCGCGCTGCTCCGCCGTGGCCTTGTGGCCCGCGATGCGCGCCCGGTAGCCGTCCAGGCCCTCCTCCAGCACGCGCCCGAAGTTCACGATGCTATGCGTGTAGCCCTGCACGCGCGGGTAGTCCGCCACTGTCTCCCGGAACCGCTGCAGAGATGCAGCGAGCTGCTCATCTGCCGCCTCGGCAATCTTCTCATCCAGGCGCTCGACGCTGAAGCCCATCGCCATCGAGTAATGGAACGTCATCGCCTGCCCGGTGTTGTTGAATATGCTCTCGCTGCACGGATACAGCGCTTCGCCCGCGTATTCCGGCAGCGGGCAGGTCTCGAAGAAGCGCTTCAGAGCCAGGCAGAAGCGCATCAGCGGGGACGCCTCCGGTCGCTGCATGTAGCCGGCGGCCATGAACTCCCCGGCCTGCTCCAGCAACACGCAATCAGGCTCCATATCCTTCACAGCCTTCATCAGATTGCTCCTCACGGCAACCGGCAAGGCTCGGCTTGCTTGCCTCACTCAACCCATGGGTCCGTCTCGTCGGACAACTCGCTTCGCAGCTCGGCGAGGCGCGCCTTCAGTATCTTGGCGGTCTCGGCGTAGGCCGGCTCACCATACACATTCATCAGCTCGCACGGGTCGTCTTCGAGGTCAAACAGCTCCC
>JAUWOG010000539.1 GCA_030612305.1 Armatimonadota bacterium
GCCAGACGCGGCCGCGACCTCCGGCAAAGGACTCCGTACGCCCGCCGAGGAAGACTCCGGCCAACCGGCGACAGCCTCTCCGCCGCAAGCTGCCACTCAAGTAGCCGCCCGGGGTGCCTACCCATCTCCGCTCCACATCAGCATCTCAGCAGACGCGTCGCTATACTCGGCGCGGTGACAGTCGCGTTCGCCTGCGTCTTTGTCGCCGCGCGAGTTCCGATGGTGGGCGCCGTCCAGCTCTTCCTCCTCGATTGGGGCCTCCGCACCTTCCCCCATCCGGTTGACTTCGACGCGGTGGCCGTCGTGGGCATCAGCGACGATAGTCTCGAAGCTCTGCCGACCTGGGGGCCGGCCTCCCTTGACCGCGCCGTCTATGCCCCGGTGCTCCGTAATCTCGCTGCCGCCGGCGCTCGTGTCATTGTCATGGACGTCTATTTCGGGGATGCCGCGAGCAGTCCCGGCTCAGACGAGGATCTGGCCGCGGCCATTGCAGATGCCGGCAATGTCGGCATCGTCGCCGACGCAGTCGCGCGCCTCGTCGGAGGTGGGGAAGAGCAGGTCACCTTCACACCTCCCTCCGAGCGCTTCGCAAGCCGCGCCGCCGATGTCGCTTCTCCACTCCTTTTCCGCCCCGACAACGTAGTCCGTTCCATCCGCCTCTGGCAGCGTGATGTGGCGGACGGTTCGGCCCTCCCCGCGCTCGCCATGGCCGCCGTACTGGTCGGAGGCAAGCAACATTCTGCGCCTGCCTTCGTTCGCCCCAGACTGCTGCCGATACGCTGGGGCGAGCCCAAAAGCACCGTCCTGATGCTCCCCTTTGAGGACGTTTACGCGGGCCACTTCGACGTCGCCCTCATCCGCGACAGAATCGTTTTCATCGGCCTGTGGCATGAGATGGAGGACCGTCTCCAGACCCCCATCGGGCCGATGAGCGGCGTCGAAATCCATGCGCGCGCCGCTGCCACACTGCTGAGTGGGGACTTCCTCCACATCCTTGGCGATGCCGTCGGCCTCTTCACTGCCATACCCCTCTGCATCCTCATCGCCATCATCAGCATCGGGCGTCCGGCCTGGCTGAGTTGGGCCATTAGCATCCTGCTCGCCGCATTGTGGACGGCCGCTTCCTTCGCACTGGCTGCGGCCTACGACGTTGCCTTGCCGCGAACTGGCACCGCCCTCAGCTTGCTGCTCGTCGGCCCGCTGCTTGCCGCGATGCAGAGCACCAGGGCCCTCCGCTCCCTTTCCGAGCTCTGGCCGTCGTGGGTCACAAAAGAGGGCGAAGAGGTCGAAGTCACCGTACTCGTCTGCGACATTGCCGGCTACACGGAGCACTCGGAGGCTGCTACTGCCGGCCAGACGATGGCAATGCTCAATGACTTCTTCACCATAGTGGACGAGACGATCTCGACGCAGAGCGGCATACTTGCCCGCCGGCCCGGCGACGCGGCCATCGTCTTTTTCCGTGCCGAGGAGGGCCTCCCGCACCATGCCCGCCGCGCCATCGAGACAGCTATCGCTCTGCGCGGGCGTCTCCACGACCACTTCCGCGACACCGCCCTCGGCTTTGGCATCACCCTCACCACGGGCATTGTTTCGCTCGGCTTCGTGGGCACCTCACCCCCGGAGCCCCAGATTCTGGGCGATCCGGTCAATGTCGCCTTCCGCCTCCAGGAGCAGACCCGCAGCCGTTCCGAGCCAATCATCACGGATTTCCCGACTGCGACTGCGGACCCGGGCACTGCGGCGATGATGCGGCCACTGGGCGAGGTCGAGGTCCCGAAGCGCCGCGCTCCGGTCCACATCTTCGCCCCCACCGAATAGCGCACCTCATTCACCATCATCCCGTGCCGCGCCGGCCGTTGCCTTTGCCGTTTGGCGTCCCCTCTCCCGCCGGGAGAGGGGAATCAAAGGGGTGAGGGGCCGTTGCCGTCCGCCGTTGCCGTATGGAGGGGCCGCATGGGTACGCACCCCAGACGGGTGGCTCGGCCTGCGCTTCGCCTCGTTTGCGAAGCGCAGGTGGGAGTTGGACAAGCCATGCTTGTACAACTCTCAGCTTACAGCCCGAGAATGCCGTTCATGAATGCCGTTTGCCTTTTGCCCTTGCCGTTGCGCACGTCGTGGCTCCTTGCCCTCGCATCTCACCCGCAAAGTGCAGATGCAAGCTTGGCTCTGCCAAGCTTGCACCCTTGACAAATCCCGCCCTCCGGTGCACCATCTAGCCTGCGCCACATCTCTCATCCCATTCCCTGCAGCAGGAGGTTCGCCGATGACTGAGCCCGAGATCGGATGGGCTTATGTTGATCCCGCCACTGTCCCCGACGTCGTGACCGACGCGGTTCCCGGGCCCCGATCCGTGGAACTCAACCGCCGAGGCATGAGCCACATGGTCGGCTATTCCGGCCAGGTGAGGCTCTGTCCGGTCGTCTTCGAAGAGGGGCATGGTGTCACCCTCACCGACGTGGATGGCAACACCTACATTGACTTCTCCAGCGGCATCTACGTCACGACGCTCGGCCATTGCCACCCGAAGGTCAGCGAGGCGGTCGCAGCGCAGGCCGGCAGGCTGATGAACTGTCACGATTTCAATACCCCGATCAAGGTTGCGCTCCTCGAAAAGCTCGCCGAAATCCAGCCCTGGGACCTCACCGGCATGCAGCTTTACGACAGCGGCACCACGGCTGTCGAAGCGGGCCTGCGGGTCTGCCGCGCCGCCACCGGGAGGACCGAGTTCATCTCCTGCTTCATGGATTTCCATGGCAAGACCGGCCATGCCGTCAGCCTCGGCAAGATGAGCCCGGCCAACGGCCCCGGTCGCAGCCAGGGCTTCTACCTCGTCCCCAGGCCTTACCCCTATCGCCCCCTCTTCACCGGGCCTGACGGAGCCATAGACACCGACGCCTATCTCGAT
>JAUWOG010000019.1 GCA_030612305.1 Armatimonadota bacterium
CCTCTTGCCGTTGCCTCTTGCCGTTGCCTCTTGCCGTTGCCTCTTGCCGTTGCCTCTTGCCGTCGTCTCTTGCCGTTCCGTCTTGCCGTCGTCTCTTGCCGTTCCGTCTTGCCGTCCCCTCTCCCACCGGGAGGTATGCAGTCGTAAAAGACATAAATACTTAGGGGGAAAAACGTCTTTCACACTGTGTGTCAGGTCACCCGAGCAGAGAGATGGTTGACGCAGCGAAAACGGGTTTGTAAGCCGAATTATGTTGCGTTGCCTCGCCTGCTGTGTCCCTAAGTCAATGCTTATGAACACAGCAATAACTCAGGTTATGATGCTGTCGCGATAACCGGCAGGCTTATTGAACACGTCCATAACTACTTCGACAAGACAGCCGTCTTCTCCTCCTGCGGGGACAGAAACAGATCAAATTGACTGTGAGATCGGGGACTATGTTGACTGAGTAGCCCCCATCGTGCGGCAAATCTCAGCCACCGGCGTACCCGCTTCAGCCTGCTGTAGGGCGAATACGATCTGCGCCTCCGTGTAGCGTTTCCGCTTCATGATTCCCAGCCCTCCTGTCGAGAGTATAGACCTTCGTCTACTCTCATGCCAAGTGGACCAGGATTCGGGGTTCAGAACATCCTCCACACTGCTCTCACGCGAAGCCCTGAGCTTCACATAGCCTCCCAGCTGTCATGCCTACCCGTTGCACTGCCATCCACTCCGTGGCACCGACCCTACCTCCGCACACTTATTACTCCAATCAGTGTTCCTTGTCCTTCGGTGGATTGGGGTCCTTGCCCGGCGCGATAGTATCCTTGCTGCGTATCTTGCCGTCAACGCCCTTTGTGGTGAGTTCGCCGCCGCCTTGATTCCGCAACATACGCTTTGCTGTCTGCTCCGCTTCCTTCTGCGTCTTGTGCACGCTTGATGCTTTGTCGGCATCGTTTCGTTTATTCACCCACGATCCGTCGGATCGACGGGAAATGGTACGATCCCTGTCTTTGCTCATTTTCGGCCTCCTTTTCGTGTTGGAGTCTCTGATGACCCGCCCTCATTCCTGGTACCACTTGCTATCTTACTCCGGCACCCTGCACAAAACAAACTCGAGCCCCTCGCACTGCCCTCGCGCAGAGGCCCTCAGTCCCCCGCCGCCATCAGCTCTGCCGTCGCCGGGAAATGCTCGTGCACGACTCCCCAGACCTCCTCCGCATAGCGCCGGTACATCGCCACTACGTCGGATACCGACACCCCTGCCGACGCCAGGTCCAGAAGTTGCGGCCATTGCATCAGCAACTCCGCATCAGTCATGCTCCGCACCCGCACCACCTGCGTCAGCAGGTCCATGAGATTCCCGTCCGCCTCCGTCCCCCGGTACGCCATCGGGTCGGACAGGATATCCATCTCATAGGCCTCATCGGGCGCACCGGCGGCAAGCATCGAGACGCGCCGCAGCAGGCATGGAATACACCCGCCGCACGGACGTTGCCGCCGACCCGTCATCCAGCAACTCACACTCGCCTGCATCTGGTCCGGACGCAGCACCGGACGCAGAATCTCCCGAATCAGCTCCGCCTTCGTCTGATACACGAACGGATTGACGACAGTCACCTTCACCCCTGCCGCCTCCAGCAGGGCATTGAAATCGCTCAGCACCAATGGATGCGTGCTCCGTGTCGAGAGACTCCCGATGCGACCCGCGCTCAGCGGCAGCGCCACTGTCAGCACGCCGTTGTCGCAGAAGTACGCCTCCTCCACTTCCGTCCCATGCGCCGCCGCAGCCAGCAGTGCCATGAACAGAAGCGACCGCGAGCGACGCGAGATCTCCCGCTCGCGCGAGTCTGGAAACGCAAAACGCCCGCCCTTACGCGGCTGCAGCAGCACCCCCGCGAAGCTCGCAACACCCGGCCAGAGCTCCTCGAGTGTCTCCCGAATCGCGCTCTGGGCGCTCCGTATCTGTGGATTCCCCGACTGGTGGGTCACGAACAGCGGCTTGCGACCGGCCCGCAGCAGCATCACCGCACCCGCCAGCGAATCCAGGCCCCCCGACAGCGCCGATACGCAGTCCACATCCGCTGCGGCCTCACCCGACGGCCTCAGCAGCTCCTCCTCAGCCGCCGGCTCATACGCGCAGAACGTCAGCCGGAAATTGTCCCGCGTCAGCGCATGCAGGATCCCGGCCAGCCGGTCCTTGTTCTCATCCCAGAAAGCCGGCTCCCGCACCGGCATCAGCAGCTCAATGTCCCGCGTCCACGCCTCGTTACTCCCGCGCAGCACTGCGATGTCCGACATCAGCGCTCCTATCGCGATGTCGAGGATGTCACGGAGCAGCGGCGGCGGCTCGATGCTCACCGCTTCCCGCAACTCCGAGATGTTCACCACCACATTGCACTCGTGGCCGCCCCACTCCAGGCACCAGTCAGCCACCGGCCTGCTGCGTTCCAGCAGGCCCTGTGGCATCCCGGTTGCCACTACAACACGCGCCATCTGCGACTATCCTCCGCCGGCCGCCAATACCTCCAGGCCGCTCTCAACAGCCTGGCCAAAGAACCCCCGTAGCACCTCGCCCCGCCCGGCTGCATCCGGCCGCGTCAGCGCCTGCCGGATCACGTCCTCAGCACTGCTCAGGTCCACACCCCCCGTGATAATCCGACACGAGTGCGCAATCCTGTCCTGGAGTATCGAACTGCTGCTCACCGTCGGCAAAGCCTCGGTACCTACGAAATCGCTGATGTCGCGGGCAACGAAGTAGCGGAAAGCGTGGCTGAAGTCGTCAGCGAGGAACGCACCGGCGAGGTGGTTGAGGCGCGACTCTTCGTAGAAACCGCCGAAATGACTCTCTAGCTGGGGCAGCGTCGCCTTCAATAACCCCGGCGAGCCCGGGATATCCTCCGCCGCGCCCATCACGGTCGTACCCACGGCCTGCAGCCCCAGGTCACTGAACCGCGAGGCCATCTGCCGGCTGATAATCTCGGTCTCCGCGCGCCTCCGGATCCCGTTGGCAAGCTCGATCGCGGGCGTCTGCGGCACCCCCGGATGCCCCGTCAACAGCCGGCTCAGATCCCCCGCCTGCGCGGCAACAGGCGCCTCCAGCAGGTTGTCCAGGCAGCACACAACGCCCGCGCTCTTCAGCCCGGCACGCGTCTCAGGCCCCAGCGCCGACACGATGCGCGACAGCACCTCAGCCGGATCCGGATCCGGTTGCCGGTACAGCTCCCGTACCCGTTCCCACTCAGGTGTTGCCGGCGAACGTTGTGAACTTGACGTACCCATCTCTCGCCTTACCTACCCAGGCACTACGACACGTCACTATCCCTCACCACGAACGAGCAACGCGCCTCGTCACTCTCCGACAGATCGGCGATACACTCCAGCCCCAGCGGCTCCAGCACCCGCCGGTACAGCACATCACAATGACCGCAGTAATCCTCATACGGCTCCATGTACTCCAGCTCATTCAGCCGGCCCTTCGACGGGCAGTAGTGCATGATGATGGAGAACTCCCCCGCCTCCTCATCCAGCTCCATCGTGAAGTCCGCCGCCTCCTCATTCAGCGTATGGCTCCAGTACAGCCAGCAGCCACGCAGACCGTGCTCCTCCACCAATCCCCGCAGGTTATCCAGGAAGTTGTCTGAAATATACTCCCAGTACCTCACAACTTCCTCTTTCCCGCCCTGCTTTTCCAGAAACTTGAACAGCTCGCTATAGGCCGGGATGAACTCCGTACACGAGATCATGTGCCCCTCCGATAGAACCTCTGCACGCTCCGACCTGTTTCCTCCTCATACTCGACCAGCTCGAACGCAAACGGTGTCCCCTCCACAAGCTGCTCATTGACTGTCCGCGTCGTCTCCACCCACAGGTCGGCTACTGGGTAGCCGTGTTCGCGCATGTGCATCACTGCCGGACACGCCGCCACTCGCAGTATCATCTCATCCTTATACGGCTCAATCTCAATCTCGCCGCTTTCGATGTTGTAAATCTTTTCGGTATATTCAGCCAGCGCGACCAACCCGCGTTGCCGGATCTCCTCCTTGAGTGGCGCATGGTAGGCCTCGGCAAACTGGCGCAGATATTCCCTGACTGCTTCCTCGCCATACCGGTCATGCACATACTGGATTCCGCCACTCATAGCCCCGTGAAAATCCTTATGCAGATACACATTATCGGCGGCCTCCCGCCGCATGACCTCTTTCGGCATCTCACTTCTCCCTCCTGTACGGAAACAGCATCCTCCGCCGACTCCCATGTTGTACGGCGGGCGGCGCTTACGGAGCACATTTCTCAATGAGCTCAGCGTCAATCTCATGGAACCTGTCGCAGACGTGCTGCAGATGCTGCAAACGCCCTGTCTGGAAGTAGGCGCTCTCAACGCCTCTTCCCATCTCGCCAACTGCTTCCAGCGCACAGGCGAAGTCCCCGTCGCCTGAGACCAGTATGGCAACATCATAGTCGTCCTTTGCAGCATGAAGCAGCATCCCCACTACAAGGGCGATGTCCACGCCTTTCTCGACGTACGTATCACCGCGAGGCTCCAGTCGGCCGAGCTTCACGCGGACTTGCTGCTGCCTGCCCACAGCCCCGAGGAACCGTTGCTGCTTCCGGTAGGTCTCTTCTCCGGAGCTTTGCAGACAGGCGGCATTGTAGTAGTACACACGTTGAAGCTGACGATCGGGGCCTGCCAGATGCGTACCCAGTTTGAAGAAGTCAACGTACGTCGGGCAGTCGTTGTTCTTCAGACCGTGATAGAAACTGCTGCCGTCCACAAAGACCATTACACGCTTCATCAACTAGCCTCCCTCCACGGAAACAGCATCTCCGCCTCCTGCTTCAGCACGCGCGCGATGCCCTTCTCGCAGCTCTTACGCAGCGGGAATTTCAGGTAGCTGTTCCAGGTGCTGAAGATACCCATCTCCACCAGCAGCTTCTTCTGCCCGGACAGCCAGCACGCTATCGTCTTCCCCCCATACACATCCCACATCATCTTGCTCATCCGCACCTGCAGCTTCTCCGCCAGGCCGATATCGCCCGCACTCACCGCGTTCATTATCTGCCCCGCCAGATACCCGTTGAAGATCCCGCCACCCAGCAGCAGGCCGTCATAGCCCGCCGTCAGGTACTCCACACACATGAACTCATTGCCGTCGAGCAGCAGCAGTTCGGGCCGCTTCCTCCGCGCCGCCAGCGCAATATCACGCCGCTGCGGGTCCGACGAGCTGTCCTTCACCAGCACAACCTTCTCCTCCATGTACAGCTTCTTCTTCACCGATTCAGGCACTGCCACCGGCCCATGATGGCCGCGCGCATAGATACCCACCGGCAGCGGACTCCCCGCGATGGCCTCCTGATACAGCTCATGGATCGTCTTTGGCGTTGCATTCATCAGGAAATGCGGCGGCGCAATGACCGCGATATCGGCCCCCGCCGCCTTCGCCCACTCCATATTATCCACAATCCGCGCCGCCGAGTTGTCCGTACACTGCACTGCCAGCTTCAGCCGCCCCTCATTGTGCTTGACCACCGCATCCACCATATCGCGCCGCTGCTCATCGGTCATCCACGCACCTTCGCCACACGTGCCCAGCAGAAACAGGCCGGTGACGCCCAGCTTCACATGATGCTCGACGAGCCGCTTGACCGACCTCTTGCACACATTCATGCTCTTGTTGAACGGTGTCGGCGTCGCCGACCACACATTCGCCGGCGTATCAATTGCCTTGGCCATCAAATTGCTCCTCAAAGTACCGCGAACCCACGCGGCTCTTCGCTTCTCGGAATCAGCGACGGCGTTCTGAATGCCGTCCATGCCGTTGCAGCAATGTCCTTGTCCCCGTCCTGGTACCACCTGCAGTGAGAGTTCTCAACTGGAAGCTGGGCGCAATCTCTGCTTCCGCAAGAGAGTTTGCCGCAGGCGAACTCCACGTCCTGCAGGGGGATGGGGCCGGAGATAAGTGACAAGCTGGGACGCCTCTACCCCCACAATCCAGGAGTAACAGTGCACTATTCTGCCGCGCCTTCTCCCGTGCTCGTACGAAAATCGGGAAAAGTATCGCCGCCAGGATTGTGATGATCTGACTGCTCAAAAAGGGCTTTTCCGGGAGACCTCTTCGACGCAGACCCGTCTATTTGCCGCGTAGCGCAGAGCTCTCCTTGCGAAATACTCTCTCTCAGCAGTCAGATCATCGCCATGACTACCGGCAGTCCGATGAGGGTAAATCCACGTCGTGTCGTCTCTTGCCTACTCCTTGTATTGGGCCTCAATTCCGCCTCACGTTAGTCGTCATTGTACCATGCGCTGCCGCGCCGGCACAACCGCGACCATCCATCAGGCTGCATCTGAGATCGTGATCGTATTATTGACTTGCGATTGGCGTACAGCCTTTGCCGTGATGTCGTTGTCTTTGCCGTGTGGCTTTCGGAGGGGCCGAATACGAGACGGAAGCGTAGCGACCGGCGAGAATCCGGCCCACGCTTCCCCGCAGATATCAGTCGGCACAATCCGTTGCGTTTGCGCATACCGCTCGTGAGCCGGCTTCGCACAGACCATGGCCCGCATCGGCCTCTGCAGCCCTGACACAAACAAACACCTCCCACCAGACGATGGGAGGTGTCACTGTGCCAACTACGTGCCAGGTGCTATTCCAGCACGCCGTCAACGAACTTACGGAAGGTGTTCTCCGTCAGCCATTTCGCATGGCCGTCGCCGAATGCAACGTTCTGCCCGTCGTTGTGTTCGTAGGGCATGTGAGTGTACCAGTAGGGCACCCATGTGCGGTAGCCGCCCAGGTAGGTGGTCAGCATCCCGACCGCAGCCGGATCGTAGCCATAGAAGGTCTCGTTGCGCAGAGACGCATTCGTCGCGCCCCCGGCCCAGACATAGAAGCAACTGAAGCTGTAGTCGCTTACGATCTGAACGCCATTAGTGTACGTGTATATGGTCTCGGCCGAAATGCTCGGGCACTTGAAGATCTGGACGTTCTTCAGGTACGGAAGTATGGCGCTCATCATGGTGTAGCCTTCCCTGCTGACACCATCATCGTGTCCGGCCGCCACGATGAAGTAGCAGTAAGGGTGCTTCTCGTCAAAGTCCTGAGTGTACATGAGTGCGCCCAGCGCCAGTTGCTTGACATTGCTCAGACAACTGGTCTGCCGCGCCTTCTCACGTGCTCGGGCGAATACCGGAAACAGTATCGCCGCGAGGATCGCGATGATGGCGATCACTACCAGTAGTTCGATAAGCGTAAATCCACGTCGCGTCATCTGTCATCTCCTCCTCGTTTTGTGTCGGGACTCAGTCCCGTTTTAAGAAGGTCATAGTATATAACACGCCCCCACGCTTGCATAGTCCGAGTCATGCACCAGGGGCTCGGCCTGGCACAGAGCGTAGCCCGCATTGGCCTCTGATCGGACGGCTCAGTCCGAACTCGCCGGCGCACCGAACATCGGCAGCAGGTTCACATCCATCTGCACGCCGGCCGCAAGCTGGACGCGCTTGACTATCTCGTCGGCGACCCGTTCGGCCTGTTCCGGATCGCTGCTTATCTGGTCGGTGGCTTTCTCGAAGGCGGCCAGCGTCACGCCCTCCTTTTCCAGCAACTCCGGGAGATACTCGGCGAGCTCCTCATTGCCCTGCCCGGCATTCTGGAAGCCTATTGCAGCGATGACGAAGCGAACGGATATCTGTATGTAGCGCTCTTCGCTGATTGGGCCGGAAGCCTCCAGCTCGGAGACGTCAACCCAGCCGTCCTCGGCTCCATCATCGCTGCGCGCGGCATCTTGCTCCGGCGGCGCGCCCTCTTCCTCCGGCGGGCCCTCCGGAGCGTCATGGGGCGCCTCTGTCACCGGTGCTTGTGGCGCTGGTGTGAGGGCGTCTGGCTCCTCAGGGAGCGCCACCTGCGCGTGGCTCTGGAAAGGCGGAAGGCCCTGAGTGTAGGCCCGGATAGTCCATGCGGCCACTGCGACCAGGACGAGAAGCAGCACTATGACGAAAACGGGATTTGTGACGATACGCTGCGACACCTCATGCCTCCGGACTCGCGGATGTGGTCAGTGCGTTACTGCCTCACCAAGTATATCTGCAGTCGCCAGTCGCCTGCAAGCAGCGCCTCCCCTCAGGATTGTAATCCAGGGCCATGATGAGCTATCCTTGTCACATGCCGACGGAGCTACACCGGGCCCTGCAGCGATACTACGCAGGCGAAGAAGGCTGCATCGAGGCGGAGGTCGCAGGCTTCCGCGCCGATGTGCTGGCAGACGATACCGTCTATGAGATACAGACGGCCAATTTCACCGCCATCCGCGACAAGCTCAGAAAGCTCGCCCGGTCATATCGCGTCGTGCTCGTCTTCCCCGTTCCCAGGGACAAGACCATCGTGCGGATAGATGCCGATACCGGCGAGGAGCTGTCGGTACGCCGCTCCCCCAAGCACGGACAACTCGCGGACGTGTTCGACCAACTCGTTTACGCCTTCGGGCTGATGCGGCTCAAGAACTTCGCGCTGGAAGTGGTAGTGACCATCGAGCGGGAGCTCCGCCGCGATGACGGGCAGGGAAGCTGGCGACGGAGGGGTGTCTCGGTAGTCGGACGCGAGCTGGTCGAGATAGTCGAGAGCCGGCGCTTCGAGCAGCCGGCGGAGCTACTCCGGATGCTGCCGGAGGGCCTGCCGGAGCAGTTCACCGTCGCCGACCTGAAGGAGGGTCTCGGCATCAAAGAGCGCGCCGCCGGCAGGATGGCCTACGTGCTGCGGGAGTTAGGCGTCACAAAGCATGTGGGCACGCAGGGCAGGACCTACGTGTACAGGAGAGCCGCGACCCAATGACATGAGCCTACCCGCACCAACAGGCTACAGGAAGTAGGGCTGCCCCGACATCGGGGCGGCCGGATTCCTGCACAAAGACTCCAAAATCGCGCCAGACGGGCGGCGATGAGCGACCAACACTTCGGTATTCCGGGGTAGCTGGTGCGATTTCCTTGACACGCCGTAGCGCACACAATATACTCTGTTGTGGCGGGCTGGCAAATTAACGCCGGGCTTTGCCATAGAGGGGAATTTTTTTGTCCGCACCCTGATAGCGAAGCCGACGGACCTTTCGTATCGAGGCCACCCTGAGCGGGTGTTTTTTCATGGATGGATTTGTGATAGCGGGACTCGTAGCGGTCGCAATCTGCGGCGTCCTGGCGGTACATCTTCGGGACATTCTGCGTGCAGCGATCGCCCTGGCCGTACTCAGTGTAGTACTCGCGGCCATATTCTTCAAACTCGGAGCCCCCTACGCGGGGGCTTTTGAGTTGAGTGTATGTGCAGGTCTGGTGACGGTGCTCTTCGTCGCCGCCATATCGTCGGTGGGAGCAAAGACACCAGAGCAGTCTGAGCAGGAAGAAGAGTAGAAATGGCCGGCAAACTCTTACTCGGCGTGGTACTCGGAGCAGGTATCTTCCTCGCACTTCTCAACGTGCTGGTCGTCAGCGGGCAAATCCCCATCCTCGACCACGTCGCCCACGCGATCGCCTTCCGCGAGGCATTCTGGACCTTCCGTGCCCTCGATGTCGTCGGGCAATTAGCCCTCTTCATCACCAGCACCTTCGGAGTACTAGTACTGATCAGGGAGAGGCAGTAGCACGATGTGGAACGCATACTGGATCGCTGTGCTTTTCCTCTTCAGCCTCGGCATCTACGCCTTGATATTCCGGCACAATCTCTTTCACCTGATTCTGGCCATTGAGCTCATGGCGAAGGCACTGTGCCTCGGCGTGCTAGTTGCCGGGTCCCAGCACGGAGGCGGGCTGCTCAGTGTTTCGGAGACGATGGTCATCACCATCATCCTCATTGAAGTTGCCACCACTGCCATCGCCCTTTCCCTCGTCGTATCAGCGCACAAGCATACCGGGAGCATGGATATAGCGGCGCTGCGGCGCTTGAAAGGATGAAGTAGCCACGGATATCCAGGTGCTGGCGTTTTGGACAATTGCAACTCCGCTACTCGGGGCATTGCTGGTCTGGATCATCGGTATGGCCAACGACCGCCTCATGAAGTGGGTCGCGGTACTGGTGTCGGTGGCGACCGGCGTGCTGGTAGTCAAGCTGCTGCTGGCGTTACCCGCGCACCTCCCAGCCGGACACGGGTACTTCTGGATTCCGAATGAAGCCATCAAGATAGGCTTCAACCTCACCGGCATGGGAGTATGGGTCGCGGCCGTAGCGGGCGTTGTCGGCTGTCTCGCCGTCATCTTCTCGCTCAAGTACATGGAGCACTACGAGACCGACTACCCGCCCACCCGCTACTACTTCTTCACCGTCCTCTTCATCGGCTCGATGATCGGTCTCGCGCTCACGGACAACCTCCTCGTCCTCTACCTCTTCTGGGAGATGATCGGCTTCTGTTCGTATATCCTCATCGCGTATTTCTATAAGGACCCGAAGGCGGTATTCTCCGGCACCAAGGCTTTCGTAGTCACCCGCCTCGGCGATATCGGGCTTCTCGCCGGCATCATAGTGCTCTGGCACGCGACGAAGACCACCAACATCTTCGAGATACTCGACCTCGCCGGCACCGGCCAGATAGACACGCTCACCCTCGGCCTGGCCGGCTTCGGCTTCATCATGGCAGCCGTCGGCAAGTCGGCCCAATTCCCCCTCCATGTGTGGCTCCCCGACGCCATGGAAGCCCCGACGACCATCAGCGCACTCATTCATGCCGCATGTCTCGTCAACGCCGGCGTCTATCTCCTGGCACTCACCTACCCCCTCTTCGTCATGGTCGTCTGGTGGGCCCCGCTCGTCTTGTGGATCGGCGCCATCACCGCACTCCTTGCAGGGATACTGGCGCTCATCGAGTATGACATCAAGCGCGTCCTTGCCTACTCGACGGTGAGTCAACTCGGCTTCATGGTTGCCGCAGTAGGGGCGGGCGGCATTTTCGCCAGCCAGTTCCATCTGGTCAATCATGCCATATTCAAAGCCCTGCTCTTTCTGTGTGCAGGCGCGATAGTACATGCCATCGGCACGCGAGACCTCCGTGAGATGGGCGGCCTTGGCAGGAAGATGCCGCTCACGCGGATAACCTGCGCCATAGGTGTCATGGCACTGGCAGGGATCCCCTTTCTCAACGGCTTCTGGTCCAAGGACTTGATTCTTGAGAGCATCGTGATGGCCGGCGACTGGGCGGCTGTGCCGCTCGTGCTGCTGATTGTCTCGGCCTTTCTCACTGCGGCCTACTCACTGCGCATGTACTGGATGGCCTTTGCCGGCGCGCGACCGTACGAAAAGGAAGCGCATGACGGCCCGTGGCAGATGAGTGTGCCGCTGGTGCTCCTGGCCATGGGCTCCCTGCTATTCTGGCTCGCGGTGGGCTTCTACTCCACACAGGCCTCTGCCGACGTCCTCTACCACACGATGCCGCACATGAGCCTGCAGCACCTGGTGATAGAAACGCTGCACAATACCGGCCTGATGGTGATTGCGGGCCTGATTGTCGTTGTGTGGGTGATTCTGGGCATCGCATGGACGCGCGCGGGGCAGGCCTTCTCCCCGAAGGACCCCTGGGCCGACGCGCTCACTGAGACAAAATTCGGCTTCGACGCCTTCTACAATACTGGGGTCCGGATGCTGACGGATTTCTGCAGGAACCTGACCCGGTTGCAGACCGGAGACATCAACTACAACGCGGCGGCGGCGGCCCTGGGACTGGTTATACTGCTGCTCCTGTTAGTCAACAACTAGTGGAGATGACGAGCGCGTGATAGATTTGGTCTATCCCATAGGCATACTGCTGGCGGGCTCGCCGCTAGTGTACATAGTCGGGCGGGCAAGTCGCAACAAGGCCCTCACGGGCACTGTTGCGGTGGTGACGCTCCTGCTCTCCGGCTATGTCATGTATCTGCTGACAGCCGCCGGGCCGGAGGAGCTCCATATTACGCTTCCGGGCATGGAGTACATCGTGGGAGATCAGATAGTCACGCGGCCGGCTGAAGTCGAGGAGGGCTCCCAGTTCTTCGCCGTCTTCGCACAAAACGGCCTCGCCAACTTCATGGCCGTTGTCAGCCTCGGCCTCGCCGTACTCGTCGCAATCTTCTCCATCGGATACATGGAGCGCAAAAACATCGGCAAGTACTACGCCCTCCTCATGATGATGACGGCGGGCATGGTAGGCATCGGACTTGCCGGCGACCTCTTCAACCTCTTTGTCTTCTTCGAGCTGATGAGCCTCTCCTCGTTCGCGCTGGTGGCTTTCGAGGACAGGTGGGAACCGGTCGAGGCCGGCGTCAAGTATCTACTTCTCTCGGCGATGGGCTCGATGATCGCCCTGCTTGGCATCGTGCTGGTATTAGCCTACACGGGCACGCTCAACCTAGCGCAGCAGGAAGCCACGAACATAGCGACGCTCCTGCCCGGGCATCTCATGCTCGCAGTGGCTGCCCTGTTCATTGCCGGCTTCGGTGTCAAGGCCGCCATCGTGCCCATGCACACCT
>JAUWOG010000342.1 GCA_030612305.1 Armatimonadota bacterium
ATCGGTGCGCTTGTAGTCGGCTTCCTTCGTCCAGCCGTCGAGGATGACGAGTTCCGCCTCGCCGCCCTCCGGGGGCGTAGGAGTGCTGCCACGCGCCAGCACCCAGGGGTTGTCGCGGTAGGACAGCAGCCGCTCCGCACTTGCCTCCGGCTCGACGATATGCAGTTCGGCATCGCGTCCATCCCAGGCCCGCTGCAGACTGTAAGCGCCGTACTTCGCCTTGGCGGTGGCCGGGAACGTGATGATTTCAGCTTCGCTTGCTCTCGCGCTCTTCAGCTTCTCCTGACAGTAGCGGGCCGACTTAGCATACTCCGCATACGAAACTGTCCGGTCGTGGCGCCAGATCTCGGTAGCCATATTGAGCGTGTTTTCCCCCGAGATCTCCTGATGCAGCAGCTTGTACAGTTCCTCGAACATTCAGATCATCGCCTTGGTGTAGCAGATTAGCAAACGCCTGCGCGTGCGTCCGGCGCTATACTCCGGCAGCAACCCCCCTTGTTGACGAGTTGCGCCTCGCTATGATTGACCTCGCCGGGTACAATCTCCTTTCCCATGACGACGGATATCGTTCGACCGCCGGCAGCAGCACGAAGGAATACAGGCGACGGCGGTGAAGGACATACATACCCGCCAGGCTGACGAACCTGTGCTGCAAATGTGAGGAGAGATGACAATGTTGCTGAAACTGGGCGTGTGCTGGCTTGTGGCTATCCTGTCTGCGGCCCTGGCGTTTGGCTTTTCGGTTGACACGAGCGAGCAGCCCCCGCGTCATCCGCCGCTTTCACCGCCTGACGGGGCTGTAGCGGCGACGAACCCGCCCTCCATGATCTGGCGGATTGACGACCGTGCGGCGATATACACGGTCGAGATGTGCCAGAGTGTGGATTTCGACACCGGCGTCGTGCGTGTCGAAGGCATTGACATGCCCTTCTACAACCATGCCGAGGAGCTGGCTGAGGGGAAATGGTACTGGCGGTACCTCGTGGCGACAAAAGACGGGGAGCTGTCGGAGCCGAGTCCGCCGTGCAGCTTCGTCATCACGGAGACATCGGTGCCGATGCCGGTGCCTGCGACCAAAGACATCCTCGCGAAGATGCCGGACCACCCGCGCGTCTTCGTGACGCCTGAGACGCTGGAGGCATTCAGGGCCCGGCGCTATGGACCGGCGAAGGAAGCATGGGATGACATCGAATACGCGGCGGCGCAGTATGTTGACAGCAAGCCGCCGGGGGAGCCGAAGCTGCAACCGATGCCGGCGAATCCGGGCAAGACGCGCAAGCAGGTCTTCTACCTGAAAAACGGTGAGCCGTTCGTGCCGGTCGGCTGCACGAACGCGACAATGAATAGTGCTGCTGGCAAGGCGAACGTGCTGTCCTTCGCCTATCTCATCACCGGCGATGAGCGCTACGCGGAGCCGGCGAAGCAATGGCTGCTCTACGTGCTGCCGTTCAGGATGGACTACCATCTAGAGGACCGAGGGCAACACGACACGGTGGTTTACAATTACGAGTACGGGCTGAAGAACGTGGCGCTGGCGTACGACCGCCTCTACGGGCTGCTGAGCGATGAGGAAAGGGAGCAGGTCATCGCGCATGTCGAGTACCACGGTGACAATGCGTATGACTGGTGCCGGAACAGGTTGAAGCTGCATCTGAACTACGAGAACTCGCACGGGCAGCAGTGCATGCACGCGCTGCTGACGACGGCCATGGCAGTGGCAGCGGATTCGGAACGTGGCGCGGAGTGGGCCGACTGGCTCATCCGCCAGTACGTCAACCGGATTGCCTGGGGCGGGAATGATGGCAGCTACATCGAGGGCCAGACCTACGGCCACAAGTTCCGCTTCATCCTCGAGGGCCTCGCCGCCATGCGCACCGCCACCGGTATTGACATCTTCAACAAGCCGCGGCTCGTCAACTCCGGCGATTTCTGGCTGCACTGCATGGCTCTCAACTACTGGTACAACCACTGGGGCGACATCTATTCCCTGATCATGCCGATGTACGGGAACAGCTCGGATGGCTACATCGCGAGCCTGCTGGCGGCGAAGACCGGCAACCGCGCTCTGAAGTGGTACGCGGACACGGTCGTGTGCAATCCGGCGCACATTCCGTTCCGCTACATCTCCGACGTGGGGCTGAAGCCGAAGCCGCCGGTGGATATCCCGCAGGCGCGGCTCTTCTCCGACGTCGGTCAGTTGGCGGCCTATGACCGCTTCTACGATCACCACGGGAGCCGCATCTTCTTCCGTTCGAGCCCGTGGGGGAGCCACAGTCACTCACACTGCGACCAGAACGGCTTTGTGCTCCACGCCGGCGGCGAGATCATGGCCTGTGACGCGGGCTACTACACCTACTGCGGCGACACCTACCACAGCAAGTTCAGCCGCGCCAGCGTGGCCCACAATACCATTCTCGTCAATGGCCGGGGACAGCCGAAGAGCATCGAGGCGAAGGGCAGAGTGTCAGCCTTCTTCAACAGTCCGGACTATTGCCTCTTCACCGGCGACGCAGCGAGAGCCTATCCGGAGTTGCTCGACCTGTTCGACCGCACGGTGCTCTTCATCCGCCCCGATGTCTTCATCGTCCATGATGAGCTGGCCGCAGCCGAACCGTCGGAGTTCAGTTGGGTGCTCAACGCCTTCGCCGCCGCCGAGATAGATGCAGATACGCAGACGATGCTCATACCGCAGCAGGATGAGCGGCTGGAAGTGCGGCACCTGGCCCCCGACGGCCTCACCTACACGCAGAGCAATGAGCGGCCCTATCCGATGCTGACGAAGGCCTGGTGTCGCTTCACCGAGGCGTTCCCCCAGCAGCACACCATCCAGGTGACAACGCAGCAGCGGAAGGCCGAGCGGATGCTGGCCTTCATGCAGGCGTATGAGGCCGGCGCCGGGCCGCGCATCAGCGACATCGAGAAGCTCGATACCGGCGATGCGCTGGGGCTGACATTCAGCGCCGGCGAGATCACCGAGACGGTCATCTTCCAGAAGCGCCCGGCCGGGAGGCCCATGCAGATGAGCGTCTCGGGCATCGAGACTACCAGCCGCGTGGCAGCGCTTGCAAAGCACGCAGACGGGAGCATCCACCGCTGGCTGGTCCATGGCGGCAACAAGCTGATAGCCGACGGCGAGCGCCTCTTCTTCGCCAATCAGACCTGTGACGCGGCGGGATACTACGACTCCCCCAGCGGCATGGCCCAGATATGGATCAAGCATGATGCAGACCTCGACGCCAAGGTGTGGCTGCCGGGGAAGCCGGACGCCGTCTTTGCAGCGCCACCCAACAAGCCCGAACAGGCGAAGCCGGTCGAGTTCAGATGGAGCCAGGGCAGGATGCAGGTGGAATTGGCCCGGGCCGGCGAGACGGTGCTGTGGATTGATCCGGTGCTGGACCTGACGAAGCCGCCGCCGCCGCTGGAGCTGACCATTGCCGATGGTGAGGGCCGCTATGTAGTGGAGCTTGAGACAGCGGTCGCCGACAACGGGGAGATCGTGGCCTTCGGGGACCTCACGCCGCGCGAGCCGGGAGTGTACCGGCTGTCAGCGGCTCAGGCTGAACTCCTCATCCAGGACCGGTGGGACCCCGACCTCAGCGCGCGCGGAATCTCAGAGCTAGTCGCACCGATGCGCGACGGAGTCGAAGTCTATGTGCGCTACCGTGGCGATGTCTCGCCGAGGGTGACGGCAACGCTGCAGGAGAGCTACAGCGGGCAGATCGTGAACATGCTGCGCAATGGCGGCTTCGAGGCCGGGATACCGGACTATCCGCCGCGCGGCTGGACGCCCTCACACGCGCGCAAGATGGGCCTGACCTGGCCGAACTGGAGCCAGGAGAATCCGGCCGAGGGCAAGTCCTGCCTGAAGTTCGTCAGACCCGAGATAGCGATGACGCTGCTCAGCCAGCCGATGCGCCTCCGCACCGCAGGCAAGTACACGCTGCGGTTCAAGGCCAGAGGCAACGCGACGACCGCAAATGTCACCGTATCCGGCCAACGCGGCACGGGGACGCAGGTGGCGTTGGAGCCGAGCGAGAACTGGCGGGAATACAGCACCGAGTTGGACGTTCGACCCGGCTACTGCTTCGTTCGTATCGTCTTCGGCG
This sequence comes from Armatimonadota bacterium, assembly GCA_030612305.1. Classification (GTDB taxonomy): domain Bacteria; phylum Armatimonadota; class Zipacnadia; order Zipacnadales; family UBA11051; genus UBA11051. The sequence continues at coordinate 4,107 of JAUWOG010000342.1, forward strand.
CGGACGGCGACCCGGACCAGGTGCTCTGGGTGGAGGACATGGAGTTCGGCTACACGGGACCATGAGCGGCAAGTCGCGGGGATAGCTCGATGTGGTGCCAGCGCAC
>JAUWOG010000249.1 GCA_030612305.1 Armatimonadota bacterium
CATGTCAAGGCCCTGCTCAGGAGAATGCAGCGGCTTGACGGCGGGGGCAAGGTTGGGTATACTATAATTCACCGAGGGGGCGGGGCGTGGCGCAGTTTGGCTAGCGCGTCGGCTTTGGGAGCCGAAGGTCGCCGGTTCAAGTCCGGCCGCCCCGACCATCAGACGGCCGGTGCCTCGATAGACGGCTGGCCGCCCACTCGTAGTTCCTGACCATGTTGACCGTTTTGGTTGCGGGTGTAGCTCAGTTGGTAGAGCGTCAGCCTTCCAAGCTGAATGGCACGAGTTCGAATCTCGTCGCCCGCTCCAATCTAGATCCTGCTTGAGCGCCCGTAGCTCAGGGGACAGAGCAGCGGCCTTCTAAGCCGCGGGTCGCCCGTGCGAATCGGGCCGGGCGCGCCAGAGCACATGGTGGGCGTAGCTCAAGGGTAGAGCACTTGACTGTGGCTCAAGTGGCTGGGGGTTCAATTCCCCTCGCCCACCCCAAGCACCATCAATTCCTGCCCGGAGCGGGTCCCCAGAACTCCGCTCCACAACTACGCGCCTGTAGCTCAGTGGATTAGAGCAACGGACTTCGGATCCGTGGGTCGGGGGTTCGAATCCCTCCAGGCGCGCCATACCTTGTACGCGAAATCTGCTGATACGTGGGTCGGTAGCTCAGCTGGCAGAGCAGGGGACTCTTAATCCCAAGATCGAAGGTTCGAATCCTTCTCGGCCCACCAGCATTCATGCTGATGCACACACATACATGCTAATGCACACAGAGCGAGGCGTTGCTGCCTCGGCGGCCGACTGGCTGTGGGCGCGTGATGGAATTGGCATACATGCATGACTTAGGATCATGTGGGGCAACCCGTGCGAGTTCGAATCTCGCCGCGCCCACCACATAACACTGCCGAACAATACCGCACAAACATATTGCCTACAGACCACCCGACAACAGCACATCGCGCAACACGACGCCAGACAACCTCCCCCAGACGACGCATCCCCGAGACCAACCGCATGAACATCCTTGGGGGGCCTGGTTCGACATCCGGATGCAGTTTCGTGCCATTCGCCGACTACAACAGGAGCGATCACCTTGCAGGCCCACAAAGTGCGATTTCCCGGCAGTCAGGTCGAACTGAGGCTTCTGTTCGAAGCCGACGAGATAGACAAGATCTATGCCAAGGTCTTCCAGGAGCTCTCCGAGCGCGGCGGCATACGCGGCTTCCGCCCGGGCAAGGCTCCGCCCAAAATCATCCGCCGCAACTACGATGAAGAGATCATCCAGCAGATGACGTGGATGGAACTCATCCAGGAGTACTATGAGGACATCATCGAAGAGAAGGGGCTCGAACCCGTCGAAGACCCCGTCTTCCCCGACCTCGAGGGACTCCGTCTCGCCGAAAATACGCCCCTCGTCTTCACAATCAGCCTGACTGTGCGACCCATACCTGAAATCCGCCAATACAAGGGCATACATATTTTCAAGCCGTCCACCGAAGTGACCGAAGAAGACATAGATGACGAACTCGCCAAACTCCAACGACAGGCCGGCGAGGAGGTCAAGCCCGACCGCGATGACGTCAGAGAAGGCGATCTCGTCACTGCCACCGTGACGCTCACGCCTGCAGGCGCTGACGAGGCACTGAGCGAAGGCGACGAGCATTTCGAAATCGGGAGCGGCCGCTACACGCCGCCCATAGACACCGAGATGATCGGGAAGAAAATCGGCGACACCGTCGTCGTCGAACACACCTATCCGGAAGACCATGATGACCCGGAGCTCGCCGGCAAGCAGGTTGTCTTCTCCGCCACCATCATTGGGATACTCGAACTCAAGCTGCCCGAGATCAATGACGAATTTGCCGCAGACCAAGGCGACTTCGCCAACCTTGACGATCTGAAAGCCACACTCCACGAGCAAGTGGCTACCGGCCTCCGCGAATCGGCCGACACCGAGGCTGAGAACAACGCACTTACCGCGATCAGCGCCAATACTACCGTTGACCTGCCCGAGAGCCTTGTCGCCGGCGCGGCCTCCCGCAGTCTCGCACAGTTCGAAGACAACCTGGCCAGGGAGAAGCTCACCATCGAAGCATTTGCCGAGATCGCTCAGATGAGCGAGGACAGCATCAAGGCAAACGAAACAGCCAGAGCCGCCGCATCTCTCAAGCTCTCCCTCATCATCGAGGAAATCAGGCGCACCGAAGAGATCGAGATAGACGATGAGGACTTCGACGCCGCTGTCGCCGAGTTCGCCGGCGGCATCGGTGCTGGGGAGGACTTCGTGCGCCGGTCACTGGCCGTGCAGGAAGGCTTCGAAGAGCAGCTTCGCGAGCGAGCGCTCCGCGACAAGACAATCCGCTTCATACTCGACAACTGCGAGATAGAAGAGGTCCCGCGCGACGAGTACGAAAAGATCAAAGAGCGCGAGCGAGAAAAGCTCCTCGAACTGGCCGCCGCCGGCAACGAAGCCGAAGCCCAACCGGACGAAGCCGGCGAGTAGCCGGCGCTCGAACGCCGAGCAGGGAGAAGACCAACACATGTATGTCCCCAACGTAATCGAACAGACGCCGCGCGGTGAACGTCTCTATGACATCTTCAGCAGACTCCTGCGCGAACGCATCATATTCGTCGGCATGCCGATTGATGATACCGTCGCCAGCCTCATCATAGCACAGTTGCTCTTCCTCCAGGGCGAGGACGCCACTGAGCCGATTTCGATGTACTTCAACTGCGCGGGCGGGTCAGCGTCGGCAGGAATGGGTATCTATGATACCATGCAGTACATCTCGCCCGAAATACACACCTGGTGTGTCGGTATGGCTGCCAGCATGGCCGCCGTGCTTCTCGCCGCCGGGGAGCCGGGGCATCGCCACGCTCTGCCCCACTCCAAGGTAATGATCCACCAGCCCTGGATGCAGGGCGTCTCCGGCCAGGCAAGCGATGTCGCCATCCAGGCCGAAGAGATCATCAAGACCCGCGAGACGCTCAACCAGATCCTTGCCGACCATACCGGCCAGGACATAGCCACTATCGAACGCGACACCGAGCGCGACTTCTACATGAGTGCCGAAGATGCCAGGGAATACGGGCTCATAGACATCATAGCCATCAGGCAGCCTGAGGACGAAGACGAGTAGCCCGTCGTCGCGCAGCTTCTACCAACAGCTATAGGAGACAAGCTCGACCAACGCGTAGGTCGGCTTGAGCTTTGCGTCGTCTCCAAAGCTCAAGTGAGAACGCGATCAATCGCGTTCTCAGCTTCCAGCCCGACGCCTGCCAATCGTCTTGCTAACAACACGCAATAGGAGACAGGCTCCATGGACATCAGTGGGTCCGGAGGCGATGACGACGGCCGCCATCTCCGCTGCTCATTCTGCGGCCGCGAAAAACCCTCTCAGGTAAAGCAGCTCATCGCAGGTCCCGGCGTTTACATCTGCAAGGACTGCGTCCAGCTCTGCAACCAGATAATCCGCAACAAGGAACAGCAAGGCGCCGCCGCGGGTCTCGATGACACACCCGTCCCGACACCACAGGAGATCTTCGACCACCTCGGCCAGTATGTCGTCGGACAGGAGCACGCTCGCCGCGTCGTCTCAGTCGCCGTGTACAACCACTTCAAGCGCATCCGCCTCGAGTACATGGACGAGGATGTCGAGCTCGACAAGAGCAATGTCCTCCTCATCGGCCCGACCGGATGTGGAAAGACGCTCATCGCTCAGACCCTGGCAAAACTCCTCGATGTCCCCTTCACCATCGCGGACGCCACCTCCGTCACTGAAGCCGGATATGTCGGCGAGGATGTCGAGAACATCCTCCTCCAGCTCTACCTTGCCGCTGATGGCGATATCGAACGCACCGAACACGGCATCGTTTACATTGACGAGATAGACAAGATCGCGCGCCGCGCCGACAACCCCTCGATCACCAGAGACGTCTCCGGGGAAGGCGTCCAGCAGGCGCTGCTCAAGATCCTCGAGGGCACCGTCGCCAACGTGCCGCCACAGGGCGGCCGCAAGCACCCGCAGCAGGAATTCCTCCAGATAAACACCAAGAACATCCTCTTCATCTGCGGCGGCGTCTTTGACGGCGTTGTGGACATCGTCCGCGGGCGAACTCACAACCGCGCAATCGGATTCGGTACGGACAGGGCCAGCGGCGAAGCCGACCCGACGGATGACGAACTCCTGGCCCGGGCGCTTCCGGAAGACCTCATCAAGTTCGGCATGATACCCGAGTTCGTGGGCCGCCTCCCGGTCGTCGCACCCCTCGAGCATCTCGACGAGGAAGCCCTCTGCCGCATACTCGTCGAGCCGAAGAACGCGCTCGTCCGACAGTACGGCAGGCTCATGTTGCTGCTGGATAACGTCGAGATGGAGTTCACACCGGAGGCCGCCAAAGCCATCGCCGCGAAGGCCTTCGAGCGCAAGACTGGCGCCCGCGGTCTCCGCACCGTCATTGACGAGATCATGCTCGACGTGATGTTCGAAATCCCCTCCACCCGCTCCGTAGCCAAATGCACTATCACCGAAGATACGGTGAACGACGAAGAGCCGCCGATACTGGTGCATTCCGAAGACGAGGCCGACCGCGAAACGGCCTGACCTGTCCGCATCTCCTCTATACGCTTGACTCTCAATTCTTGCCCCCCCTATAATCATAGGTGACATGTGACTGCACACCTTGTGAGCGGTCATGCCCCCGGATTGAGATGTACGCGGGCAACAAATGCTGAAGAGGAGAGTGTCTCGCCCGACCACGCAGAGCGAGGAGGAACGAAAAAAGAGCTGGCGAAGGGCGCAGCGCGTGTAGTGCGGTAATGGTCTTGAGCCGCGGTTCACCTGAGCCTTCCAGTTCGAGACAGGATTCATAATGCGCGAAGAAACAGTTGTGGAACCGCGCTACACCCGCCCTCCGGCTCCA
>JAUWOG010000007.1 GCA_030612305.1 Armatimonadota bacterium
CGTATCGCTGCTCGCATCAGCGCCGGCCTCACGGCGGACTGCACGGGGCTGTCCATCGAAGAGGAAGACGGCATCAAGCTGCTCTATCAGACGCGGCCGGCATTCGGCGGCAACATCATGGCTACCATTGTCTGTCGGCACGCTCGGCCGCAGATGTCCACCGTGCGGTCCCGGGTTTTTCTGAAAGCAGAGCCGGACGAGACCAGGACCGCCGAGGTCGTGGAAGTGGCCGTGTCCATAAATGAAGACAGCGTGCTGACGAAGGTCATCGAGGTCATCAAGGAGAGCGCGGACGAGGGCTCTAACCTCCAGGATGCAGATATCATCGTATCCGGCGGCCGGGGATTGAAGGCTCCCGAGAATTTCTCCCTGATACGGGACCTTGCGGACGCGATCGGCGGTGCCGTCGGCGCATCGCGCGCTACGGTGGACGCCGGCTGGATCCCCGCATATCACCAGGTCGGCCAGACGGGAAAGACGGTGCATCCGAAGCTGTATATCGCCTGCGGCATATCCGGGGCGGTGCAGCATGTGGCCGGGATGGGTTCATCCGACTGCATCGTCGCAATCAACAACGACCCTGCGGCTCCCATCTTCGACGTCGCTCACTTCGGCGTCGTGGGCGACGTCTTCGAAGTCGTGCCCGCGCTGGCCAAGGCAATACGCGGGGAGTTCGGAAGCTGAGTATGATTGCCTTCATCTGCCCGGGACAGGGATCGCAAAGCGTCGGGATGGCGCAGGACATCTACGAGCAGTATCCGGTGGCGGCGGAGATGCTGGACCGGCTTGATGAGGCCGTGGATTTCCCGCTGCTTGAAACGATGTTCGGCGGACCGGCGGAAACGCTGACCGCTACCGAGAATGCGCAGCCGGCGCTGCTGGCACATTCGCTGGCAGTCGCGTCTGTGCTGGCGAGCGAGGGCATCGAGGCGGAGTTGGCGGCCGGACATTCGCTTGGCGAATACTCAGCCCTGGCGCTCGCCGGTGTCATCGGCGCTGAGAATGCCGTGAGACTCGTGCGTCTGCGGGGCCGCGTGATGGCCGATGCCGGCAGCGAGGGTGCCGGCGCGATGGCTGCCGTCATCGGTCTGAGTGACGAAGACCTCGAGGCGGCTGTCAATGCCGTGAGCGCCTCGCTGGTTGTTATCGCCAACTACAACTCGCCAGGCCAGACGGTCATCTCCGGTCAGCCGGAGGGCGTAGCGGCGGCATCGCAGAAGGCGACAGAACTCGGCGCCAAGCGCGTGATACCGCTGCAGGTCAGTGGCGCTTTCCACTGCGAATTGATGAAGCCGGCGGCGGAGAAGCTGGCGGCGGCTCTGGAGCAGTTCGATTTCTCGGACGCGGCAATACCTGTCGTCACCAATGTTGATGCGACTGCGCAGAGCGATGCGGCAACCTTGAAAGACGGCCTCGTCCGGCAGTTGACGCAGCCGGTTCTGTGGAAGCAGTCAATTGCCGCGATGGTGGAGGCGGGAGTTGACACGTTCGTCGAGGTCGGGGCCGGCGCGGTGCTGTCGAAGATGCTGAAGCGGTCGGGTCTTGAGGCGACGATACTGAGCACGGGGAGCGCGGGGGCCGTTGCGGAAGTGATACGGGAGTTGACGTGAACGGACTCGGGCTGACCTGCGCCTGGCGCAGGTCAGGCCGAGCCACCCATTGGTGAATTATTCGGGTTGGGAGGGTGGCCATTGAACCTGGGGGACAGGGTTGCGATAATAACGGGTTGTGGAGGCGGCCTGGGCCGGGCGATGGCGGTGAGGATGGCCGGCCTTGGCGCGGACATTGTGATCAATGACATCCCGCAGGCTGAAGAGGCCGCTAACGAGGTGGCAGAGCTAGTGGCGCAGCTGGGCCGCAAGGGCTTTGTCGCGCTCGGCAGCGTCACTTCGGCTGATGACGTGGGCGCGATGGTCGAGCAGGTCATGAACGAGTTCGGCAGGATTGACATCCTCGTCAACAACGCCGGCATCACGCGGGACACGCTGATGATAAGGATGTCGGAGGACGACTGGGACATCGTGCTGGACATCAATCTGAAGGGTGCCTTCCTCTGCACAAAGGCGATTGCGCGACCGATGATGAAGGCCCGGTCGGGCCGGATTGTCAATATCGCCTCGGTCTCCGGGGTCATGGGCAATGTGGGTCAAGCGAACTACTCGGCGTCAAAGGGCGGCCTCATCGCGCTGACGAAGACCACTGCCAAGGAGCTGGCGCCGCGTGGCATCACCTGCAACGCCGTGGCTCCCGGGTTCATCGAAACAAAGATGACCGAGGAACTGGATGAAGAGGTGCGGCAGGAGTGGCTGCGGAGTATCCCGCTGGGCCGTGCCGGAACGCCTGAGGATGTCGCCGACGTTGTTGCTTTTCTGGCTTCGGATGCGGCCGGCTATGTCACCGGGCAGGTGCTCAATATTGACGGCGGCTTGATAATGTAGGAAACTGTTCTTTACGAAACACTGGCAGAGCGTACTACGGGTGTTGATTACATAGCGCGGAAAACGGAAACTGGAGGTAGTTGCTGTGGCATTGTATGAGAAAGTGAAAGAGATTGTCGTCCGTGAATTGTCCGTTCCTGAGAGTCAGGTAACTGAGAGCGCCACATTTCAGGGCGATCTGAACGCCGACTCCTTGGACGTAGTAGAATTGGTCATGGCCTTTGAGGACGAGTTCGACGTGGAGATCCCGGACGAACAAGCGGAGAAGATCATAAGTGTGGGCGACGCGGTATCGTACCTCGAGAAGAAGACGGTCTGAGTGCGGCTTTGCATCTTGCTGCACAACGGGGAGTCACCGGCCCTCTCTCTCCAGTGTTCCGTGTCGGTTGGCGGCATCGAGGCCGCCGTTAGCAGCGTTGCAGTCAGCATCATCATGACGGATCTATCATCTATGAAGAGGCGAGTTGTCATCACAGGTGTCGGTGTGCTCTCATGCTTCGGTGTGGGCGCGGACACGATGTGGGATGCGCTCTGCAACGAGCAGTGCGGCATTGACAGAATCACGCGCCTTGATCCCAGCGAGTACAAGACGCAGATCGCTGCCGAGGTCAGGGACTTCGATGTCGCGGAACGCGTGGACGCGAAGTTGAGCAAGCGCGCCGATCCCTTCACCCAGTATGCCCTCTACTGCACCGACATTGCCCTTGAGCAATCGGGGCTGGAAGTGACCGAAGAGAACTGCGATCAAGTCGGTGTCCTGATCGGTTCTGGTATCGGCGGCATGGACACGTGGCAGAGGGAGTATGAGAAACTCCTCGCCAGAGGGCCCGGGCGCGTCAGTCCGTTCCTGGTGCCGATGCTCATCATTGACATGGCTGCCGGGATGGTGGCGATGCAGACGGGAGCCAAGGGGCCGAATCTGGCCATCGTCACGGCCTGTGCATCGGGCGCTCATGCCATCGGTGAGGCGGCGGCGATCATTGCGCGCGGTCAAGCCGACGCCATGATCACGGGCGGCTCGGAAGCGGCCGTCACTGCGACGGCTATGAGTGGCTTCTGTTCGGCAGGGGCGTTGTCAGAGCGCAACGATACTCCGAAGCAGGCTTGCCGCCCGATGGACAGAGACCGCGATGGATTCGTAGTGGGCGAGGGGGCCGCCATCATCGTGCTCGAGGAGTACGAGTACGCCAGGGCGCGAGACGCAGACATCATTGGCGAGATACTCGGCTTCGGGATGAGTGCCGACGCCTATCACATCACTGCCCCGGCCCCGGACGGAGAAGGCGCGGTCCGTGCCATGCGCGCAGCGCTGAAGGATGCAGGCATCCATCAGGATCAGATAGACCATATCAACGCGCACGCCCCGGCCACGCCCGGCGGCGATGCGATGGAAGCTCGCGCCATATTGACACTCTACGGCGACGACTCGCCGCCGGTGAGTTCCACGAAGGGGAATCACGGGCACATGCTGGGTGCCACCGGTGCCGCCGAGCTGGTCATGGCGCTGATGGCCGCCGAACACGGTTACATCCCCCCGACGCTGAACTGTGAGCATCCGGATGATTTCATGACCTTCGACATTGTGCGTGGTGAAGGCCGGGAAGCCTCCATAGAGACCGTGATGAGCAATTCATTTGGCTTCGGCGGACACAACGCGGTGTTGATAGCCCGGCGTGGATGCGCCTGAGCCGGGAGCCGGCACCGCCGCAGCGTCTCTACTGAATATCGGCCCCGGTCGTCTGGCGCGGGGCCGAACTGTTTCGTCAATGCGGTCTATCGGGCTGAGCGAATATCCTCGGGGTTCGGAGTCGGCGACGGCCCTCATGTGCCATCTTTGGGGCCGGCTGAGGAGCAATCGCGAGCAGTTCAGGGCCGGCCGCGCGGAGGGATTGCGTTGGTGTCTGAGCGAGATTGGGATGAGGTGCGGAGAGCGCTGGAGTTGCCCTCGGAGCAGGATCCGGCGCTGCTCGAGCAAGCCTTCTGCCACGGGTCATACGTGCGCGAGGAGGGCCTCTCGACGCTGACGTCGAATCAGCGGCTTGAGTTCCTGGGGGATGCGGTGCTTGACATGGTTCTGGCCGCCGAGCTGTACGAGCAGAATCCGACTCTCACCGAGGGAGAGTTGACGAAACTGAAGGCCGGGCTCGTGCGCGCCGAAACGCTCCACGAGCTCGCGACAACCCTTGGCCTCGGGCAGTACCTGTTGCTGGGGTGTGGGGAGGAGGAGAGCGGCGGGCGACGCAAGCCCTCGATCCTCGCCGACTGCCTTGAAGCGCTCATCGCCGCCATCTATCTCTCCTGCGGGTGGGAGGCGGTGCGCGATTTCATCGCCCGCAATTTCTCATCCCTGATAGCGCAGATGGACGCCGGCGAGCTGAGCTACGACTACAAGACGTACCTGCAGGAACTGCTGCAGGCGAACGGGGGGCAGCCGCCGACGTATGTGACGGTGGAAACACTCGGCCCGCCGCACCAGCGCACCTTCATCATGGAAGTGCGGTTCAGGGGCCGAGTGATAGGAAGCGGGCAGGGCGGCAGCAAGCAGGAGGCAGAGCAGAACGCCGCTGCTGAGGCCTTTGACAGCCAGGATGACTGGCTCCCCGAACTGCGTTCCCCGTAGCAGTCTTACCCCGCGACAGCGTTACCCACTCATCCAAACGCGAGACGCACGATGCAGGAGTAATGCCGCACTGTTGCGAAATGTCTTCTGATGACACATCGGCTCCGCATCTGGGGAAGCTGCCTGCTATGCCTGCTGTTGCTGCTGGGCGGCGAGAGGAATGTGTCCGGCGAGGCGAACAAGCCGGGCCCGTTCACCTTCGTCTATGGCCTGGACAGTGGCGGTGCCCTGGCTGACCTGAAGGCCTTCGGTGTCAACACACTCTACATTGATCTGCATCCTGCCGAGCTAAGCAACCTGGCGTCCGTGCGCAGCCAGATAGCAGAAGCCAGTGCGGCGGGCTACCGCGTCATCGTCGGGATTCCCACCACGAGCTTTGAGACGCTCCCCACCTCCCCGTGGTCGGACACGTATGTGACCGCTGTCTGTGGGCAGATAGACAGCGTCGTGACGGCGCTGCGCGACGAGGCGGGCATCAGCGCGTGGGCGACAGGGCATTCTCTGGAGAAGTCCATCAGCTACCGCAATGATGATTTCCAGCAGTTCCTACAGATGCGCTACGAGAGCATTGAGAGCCTGAACCGGCACTGGACTGCGCACTACCGGACATGGAAGGGCGTCACACTGCGTGGCGCGCTGGGGTTGCATGCGGGCGAGACGTTTGCGTTCGGGCCGGCGGCGGTTGATGTGGCCGACTACCGCATCCACGCCTTCGGGCAGGTAATGCAACTGTGGGCTCGCCGCGTGAAGGCCCTCGATAGCTCTCGGCTTCTCCTGACCGGACGCATCACGCTCTACAGCAGCATCCTGGCTGTGCCGCCGGAATACGACGTCATCGTCGTGAGCATGCCGCCGGACATCATCAGTCCCGATTACCCGCGACACGGCGATTATGTGACGCACAATGTTGAGGCGGTGGACATGGCCCGGCGTGGGGGGCGCTTTGATGTGATACCTGTGCTGCGGATGCCGCTTGCCGGGGAGCCGGGCTACGCAGGAGGCCTGCGCGACTGGGTGCTCGAGGCGCACATGCACGGCGCGTGTGGCGTCGGCCTCGAGAACTGGCAGCGCTTCGCCAACAACCCCGGCATGAGGCGGCACGCCCTCGAGCCGCTTGCCGAAGCGTGGCCCCTGGTGGACTTCAGTGCCGCGCCGAGGCCCACGGCCGCCGTCGTTCTCTCCCCGTACGCAGAGGGCTATCAGATAGCGGGTCAGCCTGTGTATGGCCATATCAAGGGCTTTGGCGGCGGAGAGCCGACCAACCTCATTCACGGCTTGCGGATGGGCACCTGTTTCGGTCTCCTCGACTACCTCACGGCGGCTGACCTGGAAAGCGCCGACCTGGATCGCTACGGAGTAATCATCGCACCGGCGGCGCTCGGTGTCACCGAAGAGCAATGCCGGCTCCTGGCGCGGTACGTGAAGTCGGGCGGTGCGCTGCTGGCCGATCTCGGGATAGGCCTGCACCAGACCGGCTCGTGGCTGCATCTGGCTGCACCGCTGCAGGAGGTCTTCGGCATCAGAGAGCTCGTCGGCGGGGAGGCGCAAGTAGGAACTCTCGGCGTTACTGGAACGATAGCGGAGCTGCCGCACGTCAAGCGGGGGATGCGGAGTGCGGGGACCTTCCGGCGGCTTGCGCCACGGGGTGTCTCGGCACCGGCGCCTCTGGCTCGCGCCTACAGCGTCAATTCGAATGTCGCGATGGCGAGTCTCGTCGGAGGCTGTGTCCCGCTCGCGATAATGCATGCCGAAGTGACGGCTGACGACCAGCCGCTGTTCGCCGGGCTGATGTGCAATGACTACGGCCGCGGACTGGGCATCTTCGCCACCCATCTGCTGTACTCATGTTGGCCGCTGTCTGACCGCCTCAGCACCGCCCTGCACTACGACCTGATGCTGCGGCGAGCCGACTGCGAACTTGTGGACGCGCCCTTCCTGCCGGAGGTGATGGAGGTCAGTCTCGAGCTGGACGGGATCCGCATGTTGAACGGCGGGAGCAAGAGCGCGACCCACGGCGTGGCACTGTATGGTCAGGGCGACCGCCTCGTCGCGGACGTTGTCACGATCAATCGCGCCGGCTACATGGCCGGTGAAGAACGCCAGGAGATTGTGGTGACGCTGGCCGAGCATTCGACGAGGTTCTTTCCCTTCACCCACATCGTAGCCCAGCCGTATGATGCTGAGGTCAGTGCAATCGTTGTTGAACGCACCCCGCAGCGAGTCGAGCTGGTGGTGGCAGGCCCGGGAGCCGTGTTCGCTCCGTTTCGCGGCAGGCCGTACCGCTTCACACGGCCTGACGGTCCCGTGCGAGTTCGCTTTGCCATATCCGAGGGGGGAGTGTACCCGGTCCCGGCGGGGTCCCGCCACACGGTGACCATCACCTCGGACCGCAACAAAACGCGCCGCCTCGAAGTGCTTGCCCAGGGCGGCGCGCTTACTTTCACACAAGACGTTGTTCGCGGGCACATAGCCATTCAGCCCGCCCGCTGAAGTGTTATTTCCCCAGCTCTTCCTGCAGCTTCTCCCAGTCGGCGAGGAAGCCCTCGATGCCTTTGTCGGTCAGCGGGTGGCCGAACATCTGGTCCATGACCTTGAAGGGCACTGTGGCAATGTGGGCCCCCCAACAGGCGCTCTGCACGACATGCTCAGGCCGGCGCACGCTGGCGACAATTACCTCCGTGGCATAGTCGTAGTTGGAGTAGATCTGGCAGAGCTGGTCCACAAGTTCCAACGCCTCAGTGGACATGTCCTCGAGGCGACCCAGGAAGGGCGAGCAGTAGCTGGCCCCGGCTTTGGCCGCGATGAGGCCCTGTGCAGCCGTGAAGACGAGCGTCACATTGGTATTGATACCCTCTTGTGATAGTACCTTGACGGCTTTCATCCCCTCCTTAATCATGGGGATCTTGACGACGACATTGTCGGCCCAGGTGGCGAGGTTGCGTGCCTCAGCGATCATCCCGTCCGCTTCGAGGCCGATCACCTCGGCGCTCACGGGGCGGTCGCCCATGACCTCACAGATCTCCTTGATACGCGTCTCGAAGTCCACGCCCTCGCGGGCCACTAGTGTCGGATTCGTGGTCACACCGTTGACCACACCCCAGCTATCCGCCTCTCGTATCTCATCAATGTTGGCTGTATCAACGAAGAATTTCACGTTTGGGAACCTGCCTTTCAGATGGTGAGAAGCCGCCGCAAATCGGCGTGCCATTCGCTATGGCAACGGGTCAGTCCACTTGCGGTCGTAGATGTGTATTTCACCGTTGTGTATGTGGAGGAAATCTGCCTGGTCGAACCGCCAACAGCCGTGATTGCAATACTCGACTGGCCGTCCGTTCTCGTCCCACTGCATGTAGTCGGTCTTGTGGATATGGCCCAGCAGGATCGCGTCAATGCTAATGTCGAGTTCGTCGCCAAGCTGACGCAAGCGATGACGCGCGGCCCGCCGCCAGGGGATCGTGGCATAGTAGGCGGCGCCGACAGTGCTGAAGGCCTCGAACGCCTCCCTGGGGACCTCGGCCGGAACCAGCAACTGCTGCGGCTCAACGCCCAACGCCTTGAGTTCGGCGATGGCTTCGGCCTGCTCGGCGAACTCATCATCGTCCCCGCGCACATCCTCGAAATCATCGAGCAGGTCGAGGGCCATGAGGGCGAAGCCGAGACGCGTTTCGGGTTCCGTGAAATCGAGACCGTTCGGCTCCCACTGCAGGCTCCCAAAGAACACGCTGGCGAAGCCGTGGCAGGCAGGCAGCAGATCGAGCCCGGCGTCATTCGTCACCGGCGTGGCGAAACGCTGCATTGCCACAGACGGCTCGAGTGGCTCAACCTGGCAGAGCATCTCGATCTGGTGCTCGACATATCTCCACAGCCAGGTGTCCAGGAGATGACCGTGTTCGAGGACGAAACGTTTGTCGCCCGACTCCATGACCAGGAAGGGATAATTGATGGTGAGCGGAACGACGGGTACGTTGAGTTTACAGCCGAGCATTCCGGAGTCGTGGTTGCCCACGATATGGCTGATGCCGATGCCGGAGTCGTATATGTCCGCGAGGGCCTGGAAGATATCGAGGAAGGCCGGCAACAATGGCTTGCCGCCCTTCTGCGGAATGTCGAGCAGATCCCCGTTGATGACGAGATGCTGAGTGCCGCTGTCTGCTCGCACCCATTGAAGAAAATCAAGGAAGGCCTGACGCTTCTCCTGGTGTCGCTCAGGTAGTTCTGTGGCCCATTCGTCCGCGTGTATGTCAGAGACCACGATGACGTCTCGTGCCTTGAGTGTTTCTCCTTGTGCCCCCATTGTGCTCGGTTTCCCCGCCTTCAAACCGGTCAGTCCACGGCCGCTACGCCGGCGACTTCAGGAACGCTGTCTCGCAAGATGCGTTCGATATGGTGCGAGACTGTCATCTGCGCCATGGGGCAGCCTTTGCAGTGGCCCAGCAGGCGGACACTGACCTTCCCGTCATCCGTTACATCCACCAGTTCAACGTCGCCGCCATCAGCCTGCAACGCCGGACGTGCCTTTCCCAGAGCCTCTTCTACTCTCTCATACAAAGTCATAATCAGTACCTCTTGTAGTTGTGTTCAGCGGAGCCGTCTGTACATGCCATTGTACACCAACACAATCCCGTAGCCAAGAGCAGACGGAAACCGTGTATCAGGTCTGTGGTGTTGTCATGCCGGCCAGACACCCATAGCCGCTCAATAGCCGGCCCAGTAGTCCGGTTCGTAGCCCTTCAGGAACTCGATTGTCCCAGCGTAGCTGCGTACTCCGGCTGTCGTGCCCAACCCGGTCGTGCAGAGAGCCCCGACTGCGTTGGCGAACTTGGCCGTGCGCTCCAGGTCCCACCCGGCTAGATGAGCGCGGAGGAATCCGGCTACGTAGGCATCGCCGGCGCCGGTTCCGTCTATCGGCTCCACCTCATACGCTCCGACCTCAAAGGCTTCGTCGGCGTTGGCGACATAGGAACCATCCGGGCCCATCTTCAGCGCCACGGTCTCGATGCCCATGTCCAGTAGCGCCCTGGCGACCTCGGAAGGCTGGACAAGGCCGGTGAGGTGCTCCGCTTCAGCCAGTGACGGGAGGAAGATCTGCGTATAGGGCAGACACGGGCCGAGAGTATCCAGCCACGAGCCGGTGTCGTCCCAGGCCGTATCGAGGGAGGTGATCGCACCTTGTGCACGAGCGGCTTTCTGTACCTCAGCCATCGGCTCGCCGTCGAATCCGGGCATCAGAAATGCACCCGCGCAGTGGAAGACCTTCGCCCCCCGGGCCAACTTCATGTCAACGTCCTCGACCTTCACTTGCCCGTTGGCGCCGACATAGTGCAGGAAAGTCCGTTCACCCTCCGAATCGATCATCACCATCGTCGCCGATGTCGAGTTGTCAGGGTCCACGACGACGCCGCTGGAGTCCACACCGGCCTCGGCCAGAGCGTCGCGCACGAAACGACCGAAGCCGTCATCGCCGACCTTACCAATCACCGCAGTCTCGACGCCCAGGCGCGCCAGTGAAAGACCCGTATTAGCGGCACAGCCGCCCAGCCCGACGCCGATCTCGTCCACAAGGCTGAGGCGGCCTCGCTGAGGCCATTCGTCTATCGGTAGTCCGTACACGTCCGCCACGAGTATCCCAAGGCATGCCACTTCCGCCAATTTCATTCCTCCCACCCGCCGGCTGGGTGCTTCCCTCGTACAGTATTGTCCCGATAGTCCCTATTCGCCATCCATGTAGCTTGCACCTTCCGCGTGTGGATTCAACATGCCGAATTGCCCTGAGAGCTTCAATGCCTTTACACGGCGGGCCACTTGTGGTATAATCACAATCAATGTCGCGCTTCCCCCGCTTGACGTGACGCATTTCCGGCGTTCGTTCGGCTGCGGGCTAAGGGCATGTCGCATGTGCCAGTGACTCTCTGTTCAATGCGCGACGGGCTCACGGGCAGCATCACGATTGTCCGTGCGCCGAAAATGGAATGAGGCTCTACGATGACGATGGACAAGAACGCGAAAGCAGCAATCATTACCAAGTACGGGCGAAGTGAAGGCGACACCGGCTCCCCCGAAGTACAGGTGGCACTCCTGACAGGGCGCATAGAGTATCTGACCGAGCACCTCCAGGAGCATCCGACAGACCATCACTCCCGGCGCGGGCTGCTGAAGATGGTAGGCCAGCGCCGCCGCTTGCTCAATTATCTCCACACCAAAGACGTCGAGCGCTATCGTGGTCTGATCGGCGACCTCGGTCTCAGACGCTGATGAGGCCGGCGCAACAGGCACGGAACTTGAAGCATACGAGACGGGCGTCGCAAGGACATCTTCGCGCGTCGGTCTTGTTGCAATAGACGTACCCAATACACAAGTGGCAATTCGCCGAAGGGCAGGCTGTGGAAGACACAGGATGCTAGTGCGCATGGGCGCACGGCACGCATCCGGTGTCCGAGACAGGGGAACAGAACAAGCAGGGGACGATGCAGTGGGATAGCCCCTATTTGCTCTGCTTCCCTTTCTCCACGCGGCCCGGCCTCTCGGTTGATTGTCCGAGAGGAAAGCTGAAAATGGTACATGAAGTAGTCGTAGATTTTGCCGGCCGTCCGTTGAAGATCGAGAGCGGGCGAATGGCGCAGCAATCTGACGCCTCGGTCGTTGTCACCTACGGTGATACCGTAGTGCTGGCCACGGCCAACGTCACAGACAAACCCACCGACATGCCGTTCATGCCCCTGAGGGTTGACTTCGAAGAGAAGATGTACTCAGTGGGCCGCATCCCCGGAGGTTTCTTCAAGCGCGAAGGCCGTCCCTCTGAAGACGCGATTCTCACCTGTCGGAAGACAGACCGCCCGATCCGGCCGCTGCTCGAGCCCGGCATGCGCAACGACATGCAGGTGATAATCCTCCCGCTGTCGGTTGACATTGACAGCTCGGTGGATGTCATCGCCATGATCGCCGGGTCGGCGGCGATGCACCTGTCGAGCATCCCCTTCGCGGGGCCGTTCGGCGTCGTTCGCGTCGCGCAATTCGAGGGGGAGATGGTGGTCAGTCCGACCTTCGAAATGCAGAAGGAAGCCACCCTCGACCTGCTCGTAGCGGCTACGCGGGAGGGCATCGTCCAACTCGAAATGGACGGCCAGATGGTTGACGATGAGGACATCAAGCGCGGCCTCGAAGTGGCCTATGACGCCTGCATGCCGATTGTCGCCGCCATAGAGGAACTGCGCGAGAAGGCCGGCAAGCCCAAGGGCGAGTTCGAGCTGTGGGAGCCGCGACCTGAGGCCACTGAGTTCGTCACCTCTGAACTCAACGACCGCATCATTGAGACCCTCGCAATCACCGACAGGCTGGAGCGCGACACCGCGCTGGGACGGCTGCAGGAAGAAGCGGCCGCGGTCCTTGAGGAGCGGGGCTGTGAGAAAGCCGGGCAGGATGTTGAAGCCGTCTTCGAGACGATCGTGAAGGCGCGTCTGCAGGACCTGGCCTTCGATGAAGAGGCGCGCGTTGACGGCCGCAAGCTCGACGAGATTCGCCCCATCAGCGTGGAGGCGGGATTCTTGCCCCGCGTACACGGCTCCGGGCTCTTCCAGCGTGGCGAGACCCAGGTGCTGACTACGACCACGTTTGGTGCGTACAAGGACCAGAAGCTCGTGCGCACTCTTGAGGAAGAGGAGTACTCGCGGTTCACGCACCACTACAACTTCCCGCCCTTCTCGACGGGCGAAGTCAAGGGCCTGCGTGGGGCAAGCCGGCGCGACGTCGGGCACGGCGCTATCGGCGAGAAGGCCATCGAGCGGGTATTGCCTCCCGAGGAGGAATTCCCGTACACGATTCGCCTCGTCTCCGAGGTGCTGGCTGCCAATGCCTCGACATCAATGGCCGCCACCTGCGCCTGCAGTATCGCGCTGATGGACGCCGGTGTGCCGATAACGGGTGCCGTAGCCGGCGCCGGCATCGGTCTCATCCGGCGCGGTGATGACTACCGCCTGCTCACCGACATGCAGGGCGTCGAGGACTTCATGGGCTACATGGATTTCAAGATAGCAGGCACCGCCGAAGGTGTCACCTGCATGCAGATGGATACCAAGACCCACGGTCTGCCACTCGAGATACTCTTCGAGGCGCTCGAGAAGGGCAAACAGGGGCGTCTGCACATCCTCGCGGAGATGAATGCGGTCATCGCCGAACCGCGCGCTGAGCTGTCGGCGTACGCGCCGTGTATGCTTGGCCTGAGCATCAAGGAAGACAAGATCGGGCTCGTTATCGGGCCTGGCGGCAAGAATATCCGAGGCCTCCAGACCGATTACGATGTCCAGATTGACGTTGACGATGAGGGCGGCGTCCGCGTCTTCGGCGTTGACCGTGACAACGTGGAAAAGGTCGCCGGGATCATTGCCGACATGACACGGGAGATCGAGGCCGGCGAGATCTTCACCGGCAAGGTCGTCACCATCACTGACTTCGGCGCGTTCATCGAACTGATACCGGGGCGCGACGGGCTGCTCCACATCTCTGACATCGCATGGGAGCATGTGGACAAGACCGAAGATGTCCTGAGTATGGGCGAAGAGGTCAAGGTGAAGGTAGTCAGCGTGGACGACGATGGCAAGATCCGCCTGAGCCGGAAGGAGTTGCTCGAGCGCGGTGAGGGCAGTTCAGATTCCTCACGGGGTTCGAGTTCCTCATCCCGCTCGAGTTCCAGCCGGCGCGGTGACAGAGGCGGCGGGTCCTCGAATCGCAGCAAGCGTGGCGGGAGTAGCAAGAACAGCAGCGGCGGCTCGGGGCGTGATTCAGGTAGCCGCGAACCACGCGCTGACAGGAGCGACACGACCGGCCCGTCGCGTGGCAAGGCGTATTTCCGCGACAAGCCGAACGACGAATAGAAGCAACGCCGTCGGTAGTGGAGCGGCCCTGACGTGCGACATTGACATGGCGGGGACAATCCCGTATAATATCGGTGGTCTAGAGCACAGGGGGCCGGCCGTCTGGGTCGGCCACCTTTTCCTTAGCGTTACGTATCAAGGCAGTCTGAGAAGGGTATTGCGGACGCATGTACGCCATATTTGAGAGTGGTGGCAGACAGTATTGGGCGGAACCCGAGCAGGTTATCCGCATAGATAGCCTCGGCTTGGAGGCCGGTGACAAGGTCGAGTTCGACAAGGTGCTCGTGCTGCGCAACGAGGATGAGGATATGCAGGTCGGGCGGCCCTACGTTGACGGCGCCAAAGTTGTCGCAACAGTCGTCGCACAGGCACGCGGCAAGAAGCTTCGCGTGTTCACCTACAAGCCGAAGAAGCACTCGAAGCGGAACAAGGGACATCGCCAGGACTATACCGCAATCAAGGTCGAAGAGATCTCCGCCTGAGCTCGCAAGGCGGCCTCGCGTTGCCGGACGCGGCTCTATGCTGCGGCCGAGGAGTGAGTACAATGGCTCATAAGACAGGCCAGGGCAGTACGCAGAACGGGCGAGACAGTAACTCTAAACGCCTCGGCGTGAAGAGGGCGGATGGTCAAGTCGTGACCGCCGGCTGCATCATTGTCCGCCAGCGCGGCACCAAAGTCAGGCCCGGACGCAATGTCGGCAAGGGCAAGGACGACACCCTTTTCGCTCTCGTTGACGGGACGGTCAAGTTCCAGGGCTCATCGGGCGACAGGCGGCGAGTGAGCGTAGTGAGTGTCTGACAGCCGACGGCCGCGCAGTCTCATTGAGTGGCGCGGAGAGCGATATGTCAGTTTCGTGAGCATTGCCGGCGCAATCTGGAGCGCCGGCATTTGTGTTAGTTGCGGGTCGGGCTGCGCGCCGTACCCGCGGATTGCCGGCTGACAGGCGGGAGCGTCCGAGGTGTTTGTTGACGAGGCCGAGATAACCGTGCACTCAGGTCGGGGCGGCGACGGTGCCGTCAGTCTCCGGCGCGAGAAGTACGTGCCGCGTGGAGGCCCTGACGGTGGCAATGGCGGCAAGGGCGGCAGCGTGTATCTCGTCGTCGCCCCCCACATGCGCACCCTCCTGGATTTCGAGTACAGGACGAAGTTCGTCGCGCAGAACGGAAGCCCGGGCCAGGGCAGCAGGATGACGGGCGGCAGCGGGGCTGACCTGCGCATCGGCGTGCCGCCGGGCACCGTTATCTTCGACGCGGAGACGGGGGAGCAAGTCGCCGACCTCGTGGTCGCGGGCGATGAACTGTTTGCTGCGCGTGGCGGTGCAGGCGGCCGCGGCAACAAGGCCTTCGCGACGCCGACGCGCCAGACTCCCCGCTTTGCCGAGCGCGGTGAGAAAGGCCACACCCACCGGCTCCGCCTGGAACTGAAAGTCCTTGCAGACGTCGGCATCGTCGGCTTCCCGAGTGTCGGCAAATCCACATTCATTGCCCGCGTCTCCGCCGCCAGGCCGAAGATCGCCGACTA
>JAUWOG010000510.1 GCA_030612305.1 Armatimonadota bacterium
CCCACTCGGGGGGCGTGGGGGGGCGCCGGAGTATCCGGCCCACCGCCTTCGCCTTTGCCGTTTGCAGGTTCCGCCTTCGTCCACACCGTTCTACGACGACAGCTCCCCGATAATCCCAATCAGCGGCAGGAACACACTGTACCCGATGAAGCCGACGCAGATCCCGACGAGGATAATCAGCAGCGGCTCGAGTACTGCCGCCAGGCGCGTCGTCAGCATCTCGACGCGCGCCAGGTAGGTCTCGGAGGCCGCCCGGCAGGCTGCAGCCAGCTTCCCGGATTTCTCCGCATTGTGCAGGTGCCAGAGCAACGCCGGCGGCAGCATCCTCGAGGCGGCGATGGCCTCAGCGGCAGAATACCCGCGACGCGCGCGGTCGCAGGCTCTCCGCATCGCCAGTGTCATCATCTCATTTCCCGAGGCGGGAGCGGCGGCGGCAAGCGCCCGGTCCAGCGGCATTCCCGCATCCAGCGCCAGCGCCAGCACCCCCAGGATCCGGCCCGTAGCGCGGTCGCGATTGAACTGGCCAAAGGCAGGCAGCCCCAGCGCCCAGATACCAAGGTCGAGTTGCACCCGCTTGGATTTGCGGTGGAACAGATACAGCACGGCCAGCACCACGATCACTGCAAGCAGGCCGATGACGAAATATGGCAGCACGTGACTCAGCGTCATGGCGACACGCGTCGGCCACGGCAGTTGATCTTCCTGGATCCCCAGCTCCATGAACAGGTCCACGAACTTGGGCAGGATGAAGGCATTGACGTAGGTGAACACGCTCAGCAACCACACGATGATGATGGCCGGGTAGATGACCGGAGCAAGCAGAGTCTCAGCGGCGCGGTTGCTTGCGTCGAGGTACTGCGACAACATCCGCAGACATTCGGGGAGACGGTTGGCGGCCTCGGCGGCACGGACGATGCGATGCCGTCATCACCGAAGATGCGCGGGTAGTGCCGCATCGCTTCCGACATGGTGAGGCCGTGGTCGCCAACAAGGGATGACATGGTGCGCAGCCGGGCTGAATTATCGGATGTGGGCGCATCCTGGGCGAGCGTCTGCAACGCGGCGGCCAGCGTCATGCCGGAAGCCAGCAGGTCGGCCAGATGGCGATAGAGCCATATCCGCTCGATCTCGGTGAGCCGAGGCCACTGGCCCTCCTCGCATTTGGCTTCGGCGATGGAAGTCGGCTTCACGTCGCGCGCCTCCAGCTTGCCGATAACCTCCGGAAGGCTCGTCCCTGTGACTTGCCCGCCGATGACCTGTCCACCAACCGGCGTGTCACCATCTTCAGCAGCGTACGTGTAGAGGCCCATCACCAAACGCCCCTTTCGCGACAGACTGCTACCGGGTGGCCGGACGGGGAGGATGTTCGTGCCATCCGGCCCCCGGTTTCAGGTAGGAATACCATCTCTCTTCCCCGCGCGTAGGTCGGGCTTCCCGCGTGGGCACCCACGCCTTTTGCGTGGGTCCGGCTTCCAGCCCGACGCCGTCCGCATGTGCGGTTACCACAGTAGTGTCATCTGGCGGGGAGCTTTTGTCTAACTGTCGAGGATTTTCTCGCGGCCATGTCCACGCGCAGGTCTCTTCTCCCCGCGCAGTCACCCGGAGGACGACCCATCCGCGTCCTTCCGGGAATAACCCGACGACACTCTTCGTCTCAATGAGTATGAAGCGCAGCCTGTCGCAAGCGCACCTTGATAACCACCAGCGGCCGCCGACCACCGGCCACCACCGTCACATCTCCTCCACGCGTAGGTCGGGCTTCCAGCCAGACTCGATACTGCTCCCTGTGTAGGCCGGATGACTACCGTCACATCTTCTCCATCTGGTAGCCCAGACCAGGCCCGCGCAGACTCGCCGTGGATGCGTTGCCGCCACGCACGTTGAAGATGCCGTCATGCACGCGCTGCTCCTCGGGCAATGTCGAGGCGGGGAAGAACTGGCGGCTGTTGGCCTCCACGCCCATGATCGTGTAGAGCCGAGCGCCGAGGCCCACCGAGTGAATCAGCGCCAGCGACGGATTCGTGAGGTCCTGAACGCTGTACGTGATGCCGAGCTCCCTGGCGCGAGACGCCATGATCATGTCCGAGGACTGGCACTTGCAGCTCTTCAGCGCGATCCCTGACCAGCCCAGTTCCAGCGCCAGGTCAAACGATTCCAGATCCGTCAGGCTCTCGTCAATGATGACGGGCTTCAGTTGCGCCAGCTCGCGCATGTCGTGGCGGCTCGCAGTGAGATCCCGCTCGGTCGGTTGCTCGATGTAGAGTATTCTCTCATAGCATTCCGGCGAGCGCTCCTTGATTCTCTGCAGCATCTCGATGATGTAGTCCGGGCTTTCGGCCTGCTCGTTGGTGTCGGCGGTGACGTGGAGGTCTCTCATGCCGAGCTTGTCGAGTTCCCGCCGGCCGATGTCATGGACGTCAATCGTGCGGGCGACATCCCATTCCAGGTCATGGCCCTGCAGCTTGACCTTCAGGCAGTACATACCATCCCGGCGGATCCAGGCCTCCAGCGAATTAGGCAGGCCGTCATCGGGATCAGTATCGTCAACTTCCGCCTCCGTGAGCTTGTCGAGCCCGCCGACGAGATGAAAGATAGGAATCTGCGGCAGGTAGGCGTCGCGGATGTAGTCGGACACGTAGCGGTCCTTGAAATCCGGGCCCAGCCAGCGGCTGAGATCGCACATGAACTCCGGCCCGTAGCCGTCATAGGTGTCAATGCCATTGACGACCCCGAAGGCATCGTGAAGCGCCGCGTCAACGGGTGAGGCACAGACCAGCGCCCCGAGATAGGGCGGAGCGGGAGACAGGCCGGCAGCTGCACATGCCTCAAGGTTCGCCTGCCGCAGATCCTCCTCGAGGTCGTAGAATATCTCGATGGGCTGCGCGGGCCCCGTGTAGCCGCGGCTCAGGGCACAGTACTGCGCGGGGACATCGCCCATCGTTGAGGCCTTAGCCTCATGCGGCAGACTCGGGTCGGGCCAACCCCAGAAGTCCATGAGGAAGATGCCGCCATAG
>JAUWOG010000093.1 GCA_030612305.1 Armatimonadota bacterium
GTTGCGCTGATATACTCGGGCGGCGGGAATCCAAAGCCGCCCGGCGAACTCGTGAAGCTCGTTCTGGCAGGCAACTTGCAGGCCCTGAGCATAACACACGGGGATGTCACGCCCGAGTTGGTCGTGAGATGCCGGCAGTGCGGAGTGGGCCTGTGGGTGTGGACAGTGGACGATGAGGAGCGGCTGGCCGAGCTCGACCGGATGCGTGTGGGCAACATTGTAAGCAATGATCCGGCGCTGGCGTTGAGGGTAGTTAGCTGGGTAAGGCTCAGCTAACTAATGGAGTTTCCTGCGGAAACTCCACGGGGCGCGTGAGTTGCGGAAGAAAAGAGCGTGCGACGGCAACGGCGAAAGGCAACGGCGAAAGGCAACGGTGAAAGGCAACGGTGAAAGGCAACGGCGGTGGGCCGGATACTGCGTATTCGGCCCCTCCGCACGACAACAGCAACGGCCAAGGGAACGGCAAGAGGCAAAGGCGAACGGCCGCGAGCTGGAAGCTCGCGCTACAGAACAAGAAGAGTGATGCCCCCTGCCGGGCTACGGGCAAGTGCAGAAAGCTCAGGCCGAGCCACCCATCCTTTCCAGGGCGGTGCGGTTGAGGGGTTTGTGTGGTAGAATGTGGCGACGGTGTATGCACTGAGAAATCCGGTCAACGGGTGAATGGGATGATAAAGCCGAAGGCTGTTGTCGCAGGTGGGGCGGGGTTCCTGGGGTTCCACATGACCAAGCGGCTGCTTGATGAGGGCTTCGAGGTATATGTCATAGACAATTATGAGACGGGGACGCGGCGCAATACCCGGGACCTGGCGGCGATGGGCGGCGAGATCATCGTCGGGGACATCTGTGAGCCGCTGCACATTCCGGGCGACATTGATTATGTGGTGAACCTGGCGTGTCCGGCGAGCCCGGTTGATTTCGACCGGGTGCCGTTCGAGATCATGCGGGCGTGCTCGCATGGGACGCACAACCTGCTGGATCTGGCGCGGGCGCATCGCGCGACATTCCTGCAGGCCTCGACGTCGGAGGTCTATGGCGACCCGGAAGTGCATCCGCAACAGGAAGACTACTGCGGCAATGTCAACATCGCGGGGCCACGAGCGGTCTATGACGAGGGCAAGCGATATGCCGAAACGCTGTGCCACACGTATCGCCGGCACCATAGCGTGGATGTGCGGATAGCCCGGATATTCAACACCTATGGGCCGCGAATGCGTCCGGACGACGGGCGCGTCGTCTCGAACTTCTGCGTGCAGGCTCTGTCGGGGGAGCCGCTGACTCTCTACGGCGGCGGCGAGCAGACACGCAGCTTCTGCTATTGCAGCGATCTCATTGAAGGGCTCTACCGGCTGCTCGTGTCAGGCTATTCACAGCCCTGCAACATAGGGAACCCGTCGGAGATATCGGTGCGCGAGCTTGCAGAGACGATACTGGAGATCACCGGGAGCAGTTTGGAGCTGAAGGTGGTGCCCGCGCTGCACGAGGACGACCCGAAACGGCGGCGACCGGACATCACACGCGCCCGCGAGGTGCTGGACTGGGAGCCGCAGGTGGTGCTGCGAGACGGTCTGCAGGAAACGCTCAAGTGGTTTGAGGAGAAGCTGGCGGAATAGGCCACAGTCGGGCGGTTGTGAGTGCCTTGTATTGGCGGGGCGGTTCTGATAGAATGGCAGCCAAATGGCCATGGTGACACCCGCCAGAGAAACGCGGGTGAGATGGTCGTGTGAGAGCGACAAGCCACACGCAGAGGCGGTGGCTTGCTGCGCGATTTGACATGTGTGAAACAATATCGGAGGTGACCCAAAATAGGCAAGCTGCTAGACGGAAGACAACTGAGGAAGGTTTTCGATGGTTTTTGTCCTTTTGACGAGAACCTGCAACTGAAGCCGGAAGCTGAGCAAGTGACGATTCTGGCCGCCAACTCGAATAACTGGTGGGAGACGCGGGCGTTCGTGATGGCCGCCTCGATGGGCAAGCAGTCGCCGGTCATCGTGCAGTTCTCGTACAACTCGAATATCAAGATAGGCGGGGATCCCAACACGATATGGGCCCCCGAAGGCATCTCCTACAATGCCAACGCGGTCGTCAACGGCGCAAAGGTGAACGCCGATTGGATCGCGATGGAAGCAGATGCCTGGGGCGCTGACTACGTGGCCATATCGCTGGATCACTTCAAGGTTCCGAAGTTCGAGGCTGGCAAGAAGTACAACACGTGCTCGACGCCGGTGGACTACGCAGGCTACCTGGAAGAGGCCCGGGATTTCATCAAGTCGAGGGGCCTCGATGAGGTTGCTGCTGAAGCCGATGATGCCGCGATGGCCGGCTACCTGGGCTACATGACCAGCGTCGAGTACCAGGGCTTCCGCGCCGATTTCATGGAGACGGTCAGGCTCATGGACCCGGCCTGGGGCATGATTGACACCGAGGGTATTCCCTTTGTGCTCGACTTCGCAGTGACGCGCGATTTCGGCCTGGGTGTGCGCCAGGGCCTTGGGAACAGCCACATGATGATGGAGGCCGAGCTCGGGGCCACGGGCAGTTCCGGCGATGGTATCGGCTATGAGCCGATGAGGGGCGCCGCACTTGAGGAGTTCGCAGCACTGGCAGCGGCCTTCGTGGAGTACACCGGCGCCGAGGGAATGGCGTATGACATCGGGATGAAACATGGGGCGCTGGCCGATGAGAAGCACCCGGCCGACGAAGAGAAGCTCGAGGCCGTGCAACGCACCGTCATCGAGAAGGCCGGCGTATATGCCGCCTATGCGCAACATGGTGGCACCGGGGCTGCGGAAGTGGCTCGCGGGCTGGTCGGCAAGACCAACGTCAATACCGCGTTCCTGGTAGCCGGCAGCAACGCGCGTGCCGAGCATTTCGGCGCGGCAATGGACAAGGTCCGGGCCGGCGATAAGAAGGTCTGCGGCACCAACGTCGAGACGCATGTGTATCTCGAAGCGCTGTACAACTCCTGTGTGGAACGCTACGAGACCACCGGCAGCTACCAGACGGGCGAGAGGGTGGCCGAGATTCTGGCCCAGTAGTCCGCGCAGAGAGAGAAGATGGTCAGAGTCCGAGGCAGGGCCGGTTGATTGGTCCTGCCTCGTTTTTTTGCCTGGATGTAAGGCTCGCCCGCGGAAGACATCAGGTCGGACAAGGTGTGGGAGGAGGGAGTGGGGAATTCTAAGATGGACAGGGGGCTCGGAATGTCATGGGTCTGAAGGGAGAGTGCATACGGGATGTCAGCAGAAGGTGCGATGATGGCAGAGACGCGACGGCGAGCAGAGTTGGCGGGAATGGAAATGGGGAGGGAAAAGGACAAGTGGGTAAGCGGCTTGCCGTTGGGGAATGGTGACATGGGTGTGATGGTCTGGGGCGATGGCAGCCCGTTGAAATTCACTCTCGACAAGAGCGATCTGTGGGACACACGCATGGAGTGGCCCGATGATCCGGACATCAACTACGCGACGATGCGCAAGTGCGCGGCGGAGGGGGACTGGGAGCGCTTCCAGTGGCTGTTTGAGAACGCCATCAGGGAGTGCAACCCGATCGGGCCGACGAAGATCAGCTTCGGACGGTTCGAGATGACGCTGGGCGATGAGATGGTAACCGAATGTGGAGGGCTGTCCTTCCACCGAGGAGTGGCAGAGGTCAGAGTGCGCGCTGACGGTGTCGAGCGCGTGCTCACGGCTTTCGTACACAAGGAGAGCAACGTGCTGTGCATCAGGATCGAACCGGCCGGCGAGCGGCTCGAGTTGAAGCTGCGAGGCCTTGCGGAGGTGAACGCGTACCTGGCCGAGTTAGACTCCTATACGCCGGAACTAGTCACCGGCGATGACCAGGGCTCGGGGCTGGTACAGAATGTGCCTGGGGGCGTCTGCTTTGCCGGCGTCTGGGAGGCGAGCGATGACGGGACCGTCTTCCTGGCAGTCGAGTCCGCCGACGATCGAGAGAGCGCGGTGAATAGAGCGACGGCAACGCTGCGGGAGGCTGGGAAGCGAGGCTGGGATGACTTGCGGGCCGAGCACGAGGCCGGCTGGCGCGCCTACTGGGATGCCTGTGGAATGGTGGTGCCGGATGAGAAGATAGATCATCTGTGGCACCTGGGCATGTACCTGATCGGGGGCTCGGCGAAGCAGGGCTGTCTGCCTCCGGGATTGCAGGGCGTATGGGCGCTGGATGGCGAGAGGCCGCCATGGCATGGGGATTACCACGCGGACATGAACGTGCAGGAGACGTTCTGGCCGGTCTATGCGAACAACCATCTTGAGCTGGGACGTTGCCTGACGGATTTCCTCATGGATTGTCTGCCTGCGGCGGAGGAGTTCTGTGAGAGTTTCTTCGGCTGGAAGGGGGCGTTCTTCCCGTGCGCGTTTGTGCCCGGGATGGTTTTCGTGCCCGGGTGGTCAACGGCACAGTTCTGGGCGGGTGTGCCCGGATGGCTGGCTCAACACATGTGGCTGCAATGGCAGTACGAACGGGACGCGGAGCAACTCAATGAGCAAGTAGTGCCCTTCCTGCGGGCAGTGTTCAGGTTCTATGAGGGGTTGGTTGAGAAGGGAGAGGACGGCAAGCTGCATGTGCCGTTGTCGGCGAGTCCGGAGATAGATAACAACCGGCCCAGCGCATGGTGCAGCGATCCCAACTGCGACCTGTCGGTGATTCGCAATGTGTGTCGGTGGCTGATCGAGACGGAGGCGGCGGCCGGTGATGAGCAGTTGAGTGCGCGGGCGGAGCAGGTCCGTGCAGACCTGGCTGACTACGCAATCAACGATGAGGGCGGGCTGATGCTGTGGCCGGGGCGGGACTATGATGAGAGCCACCGGCACCCGTCACACGTGATGTGCATCCACCCCTTCGATGACATGAACGTGGATGGCGGCGAGGAAGCTGTCAGGATCATTGAGCGGTCAATGTGGGAGCTTATCGAGATGGGGATGAGCCGCTGGGCCGGGCATTCCTATCCGCAGACTCTGGCACTGGCTGCCCGCGCCGAACGGGGCAACATGGCCGCTTACCAGGCGCATATCCTCCATGACGTGTGGCTGTGGAACCACAGCCTCAATGTAAACAGCGACATTCGACATACCGGCATGTCAAATTTCGATACCAATGTATTCACGATGGAAACCAACTGCGGCATAGCAGGGACGATTCCGGAGATGCTGCTGCAGAGCTGGGGTGGGAGGATCCGGATCTTCCCGGCCGTACCGGACGACTGGCAGGAGGCGTGTTTCAGGCAGCTGCGGGCCGAGGGTGGCTGGGTCATCTCCGCACGGATGGAAGAGGGCAGGACGAGTCTCGTAACGATCGAGGCGACGGTTGCCGGCACTTGTCGCTTGAGGAATCCCTTCGCTGATGGATACGAGGCGGACAGGGATGTGAGGCCTGATGGCGCGGACCTCGTGGTGGAACTCGCGGCAGGTGACACGGTGAGCTTTCGGGCCGTGTAGTAGGCAGGCTACCGGTCGGTCGAGGGCATGTTGATGAGGATGTCGTTGGTGGTGCCGAGGACCTTGAGGGTAATCTTGTCCGGGTCGGCCTGACCGGCGCGGAAGCGGTCGGTGCCTGCCGCCTGGAGGTATGTCAATGCGGCGTCAGGAGCGGCGTGGTCCGTCTCCGCGGGAGGCTCAGACATAGCCAGCTTCGCGCGGAGTATCCTCATGCCGACGAGGTCAGTGGCGACCGGATCGGCGGACATGAGCAGGCCACGGTACTCCCAGGTCGGAGGGAACTCCTCTCCGGTGTCCTGGATGACGGGCTGGTAGGCCTCGAGGATGTGGAGGCGGGTCTTCCTGCGGAGAAACGGATGGGCGGCGGCGCGCGGAAGCTGTGTCGGATCTGCCAGCAGGCGCAGCCTTTCTGGCTCGGGTACGGACGCGAGGTAGTTGACAACACAGCCGGTCATGCCGAGGTCCTCATCGGCACGGAGACGGGCGACATTGATGATGATTGTCGAGTAGTCGAGGACGATGCGGCTGAGACCACCGCGGAAACCCTCAGAGTCGCTGCCCATCGTGCGCACGCCTCGGCCGGTCGGGTTCACTGAGATGCCGGCGGCGAAGAGATCGGTCTCGCTACGGGCATAGACAATGATATTGTCCTGTGACACGCCGCCGCGGATGAGCCCGTCAATGATGGCGTTGATGGTCTCTATGGCGACAGGTGGCTTCTGCAGGTCAACCTGGATGGCGACTTTGTCATGGGGCGTGGCAATGCTCCGCCACGGACTGGTCAACGGGTCGTCGTGGCCGGTGAATTCGACAATGGCCTGCGAAAGCAGAGATGCGACCTGCCTGTAGTCAATGCGGCCGCGCGGGAAGAGCAACTCCGGTGATGTCCAGCCGGGCGGGATGAGAATGCGGTCGGTGCGGCTCAGCACGACGGTTGCCGGCGGAATAGGTGACGGGGAAGCATGGGCATGGAAACCGGCGGCAAAGGTGCCGATGAGTGCCAGCAGGGGTGTGACGATTGCGGTGAGACGAAGTCCGTACACGCTGGGCGGCTTCCTTTGGTTTTTCCTGTGCGGCTGCAATAGGTGTACCAGCACCTAGTTGAGACAGCAGATATGGCCGCAAGTTGCGACACTTGATGATGGAGAGTGACTGTGGGAAAGCGCAAAGACGGTACCGGCAAGCGACTGCATCCGGCGACCTGGGGCTGTGTGGGCTGCAGCGGCATCACGCTGCTGATGGTGATCGTGGCATCATTCGCGGTGCGGGGCATCATCGAGGACCTGGCGGCTTCAGGCGATGATGTGGCGCTCATCGGGGCGAGGCCAGTGCTGGAGCATGTGCCGGGCGGTGTCGTGCGGAGGGAACTCACCGGCGGGCAGTGGCTGCATGTGTCTTCATTGGCATGGCGGAGTGAAGACAGCCTGACGTATGCGGCACTGGCAATGCCCAACATGTCCAACCTGATGAGCGTTGCGATAATGCCCTACGGTGATGAGGAGGAGGTGAGAAGGCGCAGTGGTCAGATGGCGGCGGGGTTTCTCAGCGCACCGGTGCGGGAATACGATTTCCATGACGCTCTGGATCGGGAGCTTGTCAACGTGCCGGAAAACACAGTTATCGGAAGGGACGGATTGGCCTGGAGCCCGGACGGCAAGAGGCTAGCCATCGCCATTGTCCCGCCGGACAAGGTTGCGGACCCCTGGCAGGATACATATCCCACAGGCATGCTGTACGTTATGTCTGTGGGGGCGGCGGGGGGTTGGCGGAAGCTGACGACCGGTTCCTGGCCCCAATGGTCACCCGACGGGGAATGGATAGCATTCTGGCGCGGCGGCCAGAAGGACAAGATTGGCTACTACGTCATCAGGTCCGATGGCTCCGGTGAACGGCGCGTTGCGAAGAATCCCTGGGGTTGGACGAGCAAGGACGGGCGATGCGTCGCGATCTATGGCATGACTTGGCCGGAGGGGGAAAGGGGAACAAGCGCCTGGGACGTGTATCACGTCAATCTTGCCGATGGTGCCACGAGACAGGTCACGCCCCACGGAGAGATGGAGAAACTGGGGCCATTGTCAGCGACGGAACGCGGTTTCGCGAGGAAACCTGAAGGCCCAAAGGGGGAGCTCGTAACGTGGGTTGGCGCAATCGAGCCTGCCGACGGCCGCGTGCGATGGCTGAGCAAGAACCTCCGGGGGCATTGGCGCGTATGGGGTGAGATACTCGACGGCAAAGCGCTGCTCATGACGGGGAAGTCCAGCCAAGACGAAGACGGAGGAAGTAACGAGCTGGCGGTGTTCTCGATGATTGATGGCCGCCTGCGAGTACTCACGGGCCTCGGTGACATCCATCGTGAGATGATATCTCGCGGAAACCGCATCGCCTGGGTTGAGCGGCGGGAGGCGACACTGTA